>CBINIO010000028.1:0-16412 GCA_966250725.1 uncultured Chitinophaga sp. | reverse complement strand
CCATAGCAGGTTGGTTGTTGTTGTGGGCGGCCTGTAAATACAAACCGGCCTCGCTGTATGAGCGTGCGCTGAAATTTTCTTTGTTTGGCTTTTATATCCTTTTCCTGGTAAGCACTTTCAAAGGCAGGGTGGAAGCCAACTGGACGGTGATGATCTTTACCCCGATGCTCATTCTCGCGCACCAGGGCATTGTAAGGCACGGTTATTCCCTGAAAATTTTCCAATACACCTGGTGGCTTTCCCTTTTGCTGGTGTGCGTGGTGCGCGTATACATGGTGTGGGACTTCCTGCCCGGCGTGCGCGTGCGCCCCGAGCTGCATCACAACCGGGAATGGACGTCCGCCATCGCCGAAAAAGCGGGCGGCAGGCCGGTGGTGTTCCTCAACAGTTACCAGCGCCCTTCCAAATACATGTTCTATACCGGCAACGATGCATATAGTCTCAACACGATCCCTTCGCGGAGAAGCCAGTATAATTTCTGGCATACGGAGGAAAGGTTGTGGGGGAAGGAAGTGCTGATGAGCGCGCCGGACCCGTATACGATGGAAGGATATGCCGGTGTGGAACACCTGGGCACTTCCCAGGGGGACTTTTATAACCGCATCGACAGCGCTTATTATTCCTATTCGCTTTTGCAGTTCGTTCCCGCGCAAACTTCGTTCGCCGTGCCGCTGAACGGTGCGGTAACGGTACGTTTTGGGGTGAAGAACGGGTATGACGTGCCGTTGAAATTCCCCGCGGCATCGCCGCCCTATGTAGGCTTCGCCATCTGGAACAAGGACGGATACAAAACATTCCAATACGAGCTGAAGCTGGAAGAGGCCATAAAAAGGGACAGCGTGGACATCACGATCCGGATGCCTGCTGAAAAAACGGGCGCGTTTAAATCGAAGATCGGGATTTCCGCTCCGCCAAACCCTTTAAAAACGATGACCCACAACAGCCCGGTAATGAAGCTGGAGGTTGGTGGTGATAAATAGCCGGATGGCGGCTTATTGGCCTTGAATCGGGCATCCTCCTTACTTAAACGCATTCCACCCCTGCGCGGTGATCTGGTGTTTGTTGCCGCCTTTGGTGATGATGTGCGCGCCGAGTTCCGGTTCGGTGATGTACCCGATCACGGCGATCTCTTCGTTCAGCGTGATCTTGTCGTAATCTTCCTGTTTCATGGTGAACAGCAGCTCGTAGTCTTCCCCGCCGCTGAGCGCGCAGGCAGTCGGGTCGAGACCGAACTGCATCGCCATGCTCCGGCTCTGGTCGTGGATGGGTATCTTTTCTTCATACAGCACGCAGCCCGCGTTGCTTTGTTTGCAGATATGCAGTATTTCGGAGCTGAGACCGTCACTCACGTCCATCATGGAAGTGGGGCGTATCTCTTTTTCCGCGAGAAAAGCGATGATGTCCTGGCGGGCTTCCGGTTTCAGCTGCCGGCCGATGATATAGGTCTGGTTTTCAAGATCGGGCTGCACCTGCGGGTTTTCGAGGAAGATCTGTTTTTCCCTTTCCAGCAGGGTGAGGCCGAGGTACGCCGCGCCGAGGTCGCCGGAAACGCAGAGCAGGTCGCCTTTTTGGGCGCCGGAGCGTTTTACGAACTGGTCGGGCGCTACTTCGCCGATGGCGGTCACGCTGATCACGAAACCTTTTTTGCTGGAAGTGGTGTCGCCCCCGATGAGGTCGACGTTATATCTTTCGCAGGCGGCGTACACGCCTTCATAAAATTCGTCGAGGGCTTCCAGCGAAAAGCGGTTGGAGAACGCGAGGCTGATGGTGATATGCGTGGGCACGGCGTTCATGGCGTAAATGTCGGACAGGTTCACGATCACCGACTTGTACCCGAGGTGTTTCAGCGGGGTGTACATCAGGTCGAAGTGAATGCCTTCCACCAGCATGTCCGTCGTGATCACGGTCTGTTTGCCGAACTGGTCTATTACGGCGGCATCGTCGCCCACGCCGAGGATGGTGCCCGCGTTGCGGATCTCGATGTTGCGCGTGAGGTGGTCGATAAGACCGAATTCGCCGAGGTTTTCTATTTCTGTTCTCTCTTCCATGTATAATTAAATGCGGTTGATCTCATTGAGCAGGCCGTCGTGGATGAGGCCGTTCGTTGCTACGATCTGTTTCTGGTAGGGGGAATAGGGTTTGCCGGAAAAGTCCGTCACTTTCCCGCCCGCTTCCTGCACGATGAGCGAGCCGGCGGCGGAATCCCATGCGTTGAGGTGGCCTTCCCAGAAACCGTCGAACCGGCCGGCGGCCACCCAGCAAAGGTCGATGGCGGCGGAGCCGAGGCGGCGCACCGGCAGCCCCTGCATAATAAAACGTTCCACCACGGCCAGCGGTTTTACGGCCGACCCTTCGTAATGATAAGCAAAGCCCGTCACCAGGCATGCGTTGGCGATATTGGCTTTCGCGGACACATTGATCCTTTTTTCGTTCAGCGTTGCGCCAAAGCCTTTCTGCGCAAAGAACATTTCGTTCATCAGCGGGTTGTACACCGCGCCGAGGATCATTTCCCCGTTCTGCTCCACCCCGATGCTCACACAGCAAAGCGGGATGCCGTGGGCGAAATTCACGGTGCCGTCTATGGGATCGATGATCCATTTTACGGAAGAGCCGGTAGTGATGGAACCGATCTCTTCGCTCAGTATCTGGTGGTCCGGGAAATCGGCCTGGACCGTTTGAATAATAGCGGCTTCCGCCTTTTTGTCCGCCTCCGTCACTAGGTCGTTCACCGTACTTTTATGTGAAATTGTGAAAGTACCGTTAAAATATTCCTGTAAAACTTTTGCACCGGCTTGCGTAGCTTTGAGTAACGTTGATTTTAACATGGCGCAAAGGTACGAAGTGTGTGCAACTTCCCCCGATTTATGCACGAATTAAGTATTTTTGCTTTTTATAACTAGAATCGCAATTAATGGCCATCATAGGTAATCTGATATCCAGGTCACTAAGAATCCGGAAGCAGTTCACATTCAAGCTGGGAACGCCGCGCCAGTACCAGTTGCAGGTACTCCGCAGGCTGATCGAGAAAGCCAAGCACACCCAGTTTGGCGAGCATTACGGGTATGAGCAGATACTGAATTCCCCCAACTGGGTAGCGCAGTTCCGGCAGAAGGTACCGGTGCATAACTACAACAAGATGCATGCGGAATGGTGGCACAAGTGCCTGGAAGGCGTTCCCAACGTCAGCTGGCCGGAAAAGATCAAGTATTTCGCCCTCAGCTCCGGCACCTCCGAGTCCGCCAGCAAACACATCCCCGTTACGCGCGACATGCTCCGGACCGTAAAAAAGGTGGGGGTGAAACAATTGTATTCCATGGCGAACTTCAACGTTCCTCCCAAATCCTTCACCAAAGGCATTCTCATGTTGGGCGGCACCACTTCCCTGTTTGAAAAAGGCGATTATTACGAAGGGGACATGAGCGGCATCCAGGCGAAGAACATTCCCAAATGGTTCCGCCGTTTTTACAAACCCGGCGGCAACATTTCAAAAAAGCCGAACTGGGAGCAGCGCATCAAGCTGATCGTGCGCAAAGCCCCGCACTGGGACGTGGGCACCGTGTGCGGCGTGCCGGCGTGGGTGCAGATCGTGCTGGAAGAGATCATCAAATACCACAACGTTAAAAATATCCACGAGATTTGGCCGAACCTCGCCATTTATATCCATGGCGGCGTGAGCTTCGAGCCTTACCGCGACAGCTTCCAGAAGCTGCTGGGCAAGCCCATCACTTTTATCGAGACCTACATGGCCTCCGAAGGTTCTTTCGGCTTCCAGGCGCGGCCGGGCGTAAAAGGCATCAAGCTGGTGCTGAACGCCGGGATTTTCTACGAATTCATTCCTTTCAACGAAGAAAATTTCGACGCGGACGGCGAAGTGAGGCCCAACCCGAAATCGTACATGCTGCACGAGGTGGTGGAAGACGTGGAATACGCCGTGATGCTGAGCACCTGCGCGGGCGCCTGGCGTTACCTGATCGGCGACGTGGTGAAGTTCACCTCCGTAAAAGAGCACGAGATCACCATCGTGGGCCGCACCAAACAGTTCCTCAGCCTTGCCGGGGAGCATATGAGCATCGATAATATGAACAAGGCGATCGATAATGTGCAGAAAAAGCTGGGCATCACCATCCGCGAGTTCACCGTGGCGGGCTTCGGGTACGAGAACCTGTTCGCCCTCCGCTGGTACATCGGCACCGATGCGCCCAATGTGGTCGCCGCGCAGGTGCGCGAGATCATCGACCGTACGCTGAGCGAAGTGAACGACGACTACGCCGTGGAACGCACCTCCGCGTTAAAAGAAATTTTTGTAGAAATACTGCCCAACCAGGTTTTCCTTGATTACCTGCGTTGCAAGGGCAAGGAAGGAGCCATGAACAAGTTCCCCCGTGTGCTGAAAGGCGAGAAGCTGAAGGACTGGGAACAATTTCTTACCACCAAAGCAGGCGTGAAAGCCTAACCACGAATTGAATACATGACTGCAGCTGTTATCGCGGGACTATTGCTGGGAATGTTCCTGTCCGTTTCTGTCGGGCCGGTGATTTTTGCTATTATCAAATACAGCATCAGCAACGGTTTCAGGGCCGGCATCAGCTTTGCGATGGGCGTGTCCGCCAGCGATATCATGTTCGTGCTGCTGGGCAACCTCGCCACTTCGTTTATCAGCAATATCAGCGCGCATACTTATATTATCGGCATCACCGGCGGCTTTTTGCTGATCGGCATGGGCGTGTACGGCCTGCTGTTCAAACAGGTGAAGATCGTAACCGGCGACGAGCGGCCGGAAATGTTCAGCACCCGCGATTACGCGAAGATCTGGCTGGGCGGCTTCCTGATGAACACCCTCAACCCCGGGGTGATCGTGTTCTGGCTGGGCGTATGCGTCGCCAATGCGCCTACATCCGTTTCCCACCGCGTGATCATGTACAGCATCTGCCTGCTGTTCGTGCTGTCGGCAGACATCCTCAAAGTATTCGTTTCCGACAAGATCCGCCACAAGCTCACGCTCACGAACGTGATATGGCTGAACCGCATCGCCGGCGTCTGCATGATCGTGTTCGGGCTGGCGCTGCTGTACCAGGTATGGTTCGGGGGCGGGGAATTTACACATTGATTTATTGCGGATTGTTTTTGCACCCGGCTGGGCCGTGCGGGAAAGGTATGCGTGGATGGAACATGTTTTTACCCGGCCGGTGCCGGTGCGGTAAACCTATGCAGGTATGGAACATACCCGGCTGGCCGGTGCCGTCATAGAACCGCAGGTGCAATTGCCGGTTAATACAGTATCGCCTGTGAAAAGCTGTTCCGGATCGACTGCCGTTCAATAAAAAAGCCGCTTCTCCCGAAGCAGCTTTTCACTGTATAATGTATGCCCGAAGGGGATTAGCGGATCGTCCACGTTTCGTTGCCTGCCAGCAGCTTGTCCAGGTTGCCGGGGCCGCGTTTGGCCCTGGCTTCCTCCAGCTGTGCCGCCATGATGTCGTCGTACGTGGGGCGGAATATCTGGTAGAAAACGCCGAACGGCCGGGGAAGATGGCCTTCGATGCGCGCGTCGTCAAACATGCGGGTGAGCAGCTGCGCCTTTCCGAAATCCTGCTCGTCGTGCACCCAAAGATCGGAAGTGCTGTATTCGCCGGCGGCAAGGTCCACCACGACCGGCTTCAGCCCGTCCAGGCGGATGCCTTTGTCTTTCTGCGCGCCGAACACCAGCGGCTGGCCCTGTTCCACGAAAAGCGTTTCGTTGGCCTTGCTGGATTTTTCGGTGAACACTTCAAAAGCGCCGTCGTTAAAGATGTTACAGTTCTGGTAGATCTCGAGGAAAGAAGCGCCTTTATGCGCATAGCTGCGTTTGAGCATTTCCTGCAGGTGCTTGGGATCGCGGTCCATCGAGCGGGCGATGAAGGTCGCGTCCGCGCCCAGCGCCAGCGCCATCGGGTTAAACGGGTGGTCGATGCTGCCGTACGGCGTGCTCTTCGTCACCTTGTTCCTCTCGGAAGTCGGTGAATACTGGCCTTTGGTGAGCCCGTAGATCTGGTTGTTGAACAGCATCACGTTCACGTCAAAGTTGCGGCGCAGCAGGTGAATGGTATGGTTGCCGCCGATGGACAGCCCGTCGCCGTCGCCCGTTACGATCCATACGCTCAGCTCGGGCCGGGTGGCCTTCAGGCCGGAAGCGATGGCCGCGGCGCGCCCGTGGATCGAGTGCATGCCATATGTATTCATATAATAAGGGAAGCGGGACGAGCACCCGATACCCGAAACGATCACGATATTCTCACGCGGGATACCCAGCCCCGGCATGATGGTCTGAACCTGTTTTAATATGGAATAATCCCCGCAACCCGGGCACCAGCGTACTTCCTGGTCCGTTGCAAAGTCCTTGGCCGTTAAGGGCTGCGGAGGGATAGTGGTAGTTGACATCTTGTATATATCGGTTTGGTGTAAAGTTACGAATTCACAAGCTCATCCCCATAAACGGGCCTAACTTGCCTGAAATCAACGTGTAATGCCAAAGGTACGACGGCTGCCGTTTGCCTCGGCGGTAGCAAAGGTAGTTATTAATCTACTAATATGGTAGGATAATAATCAGCCGGCGGCAGAAAAAAATACCCAGTTCTGAGTATTGCAGAGCTGCAACAGATGTTTCATTTTTGCGCTATGTTCGCGAACCCAGGTTCTTTTAAGACCGGATGCGGCATTAGACATGAGTAACGATCAAACAGCATAATTACCCAGGCCCTCCGGCCGGCCTTAAAAGATGCATACCTTATTTGGGATTGGGCGAACCCTTTTATCAAGACAAAAGCTGGTTTTCCATTCCATAAAGTTTCGTTCTGGATATGGAAATACCGTGAACATATTAGATCGCGGTCTTCACATGGCTCCCTCTGCGGGAGCCATTTCTTTTAAGGCTGCGCTGCTTCTTCCTCCGCGCCTGCATATCCCGCCGCCACAAAATCCTTGATGCCCAGCACGATCTTGTCCGCCATCTGCCGCCTGAAATCAGGGTCCAGCATCTTCATCTCGTCTTCGGGATTGCTGAGGAACAGCGTTTCCACCAGCGCGTTCGGGTATTCGGTTGGACTGTTCAGCGCAAAATTGAAGCTGCCCACGTTGCCGAAGCCTTTCAGCCCCAGCTCCAGCATATGCTGGTAAATGTAATGGCTGAGCGGCCGGAAGCCGATGTGTTTGTAATAGGTGCTGGTGCCTTGTATGTTCACGGGATCGCCGGAAGCGTTGAGATGGATGCTTACCAGCAGGTCGGGATCTTTTTCGCGGTAGGATACGATGCGGTAATTGTTGTCCACATAGGAATCGTTCACGCGCGTCATGAGCACGCGCGCGCCTTCGGCCTGCAGGGCGCGCTGCAGCGAGGTAGCCACGGCCAGCGACATTTCTTTTTCATACACGCCGGTGGGCCCCTGCGCGCCGAGGTTTCGGCCGCCATGCCCCGCGTCCACCGCGATGGTGAGGTTGCCGAGGCCGGGTTTTGAAGGCGGGCGTTTGACTTTCACGGTGAGCGTGCCGCCGTTGTAATACACCTGGTGGCCCCAGTGCTGCTTGTGTTTCAGCTCTATGATCACGCGGAGGATGTCGTCTTCCACCTGTTCGTAGTACGCGTTTTTGATCTCTTTCGCGGTCTCGAGCTGCGTGATCCAGTTGGTATTGGCGGTGGCGCCGTATATGTCCAGCACGATGCGCGAAGGGTCGGTTTGCTGTATGGTGCGGTAGGGCAGCTTTTGCGCGAGCGCCACGGTGAGGTAATCGAACTGCTCGTCGCCCCACACGCGCCAGCTGTTGCTGAGCGAGGAGGGCGGAAAAGTGCCGGGCGGCTGCATCACTACCTGCTCCTGCGGGATGTAGGCGGTGAAAGTTTTGGCGAGCTGCACGCGGTAATCCGATCCCACCTTGCCGGTGATATGCAGGTACACGGCGGTATCGAGGTAGCCGATGCGCGCGCCGCCGAGGCGGTCGTCGCCAAGACCGTATTTGAGAAAGGGATTATCGCCGGTGGTTTTGCCGACCATCGGCTGCGTTTGCGGATCGTGAAGGGTGAAGGTGTAATTGGTGTTGCGGCGCACCTGCCTGCCTTCGGCATCGAGCATTATGGCGAGGCTTCGCCCGTCGATGAGCGGGTCGTTGCACTGCACGGTGTAGGTGCCCTGGTAAATGCCCGGCATCGTCTGGTTGCCGCCGACGGGCAGTTCGGTCAGTTTGAAGTGGCCGCCTACGGTAACGGTGCCGCCGGGGATGGCTTTTACGCGGAAGCGGATAAGGTCGCCGGGCGCCAGCAGCAGGTTGCCTTCGGGAAAGGTTTGCACGTACGCGATATTCACCGAGCTGACCGGCACCGGCTGCTGCGGCTCGTTATAGGTGAAATAGACGGTGCGCTGCGAAGAATCGCCGTTGGGGCCGATGGCTTTCACGGCGAATTGATTGCTGCCTTCCTCCAGCTCCAGCTCGATGGCGAAAGCGCCGGTGGGATATACTTTCTGCGGCTCGCCGTTTACAAACAGCCCGCACGATTTACAGGTGCTGCCTACCAGGAATTGCCGGGCGGTGCTTACTGAAGTTTGCTGCCGGCCCGGCTGCGTGAGACGCAGGAAACTTTTTTCCTGCGCGTGCGACTGTAATACAAACAATGCTGCGAGCAGCAGGCTTCCTCCAAACCTTTTCTTCATGATGCTGATGTTTCAGAAATAAAAGAAGGGAACAAGTATTGTGCCTTGTTCCCTGTAAAGTTATTTATTCGCATGAAAAGTTCAGAACGTATAGCCGTTATCGGCGATCAGCTTGTCCGCGATACGGCGGCGCGCTTCTTTGGTGTTGAAGGGTTCCGTTTTGGTAAAACGTTTTAAGCCGAGCAGCATCATGCGCTGCTCGTCCCCTTCCGCGAAGCCGTTGATGGCGTCTTTACCGGATTTGTTCACACGGTCCGCCGCGTCGGTGAGGTAAGTGCGCACCATGTCCGCCTGCAGGGCCACGGCCGCTTCGCCTTTCAGCTCGCTGAGCTTGATGATGCGCAGCAGCGCGCTTTCGCTCACGAATGTCTCGATCGCCATGTCCGCGATGTTCATCAGTATTTCCTGCTCCTGCTCGATCTTCATCATCAGCTTCTGCACGGCGGCGCCGGCCGTCATGAGGATGGCCTTTTTCATATTGGCGACCTGCTTTTTTTCTTTGGCGAACGGCCCTTCGTCGTCGCTGCCGAAATCGGGGATGCTCATCAGCTCCTTCATCACGTTCATGGCGGGCGTCATAAGGTCGAGCTTGCCTTTCATGGCGCGTTTGAGCGTCATGTCGAGGGTGAGCAGGCGGTTGATCTCGTTGGTGCCTTCAAAGATGCGGTTGATGCGGCTGTCGCGGTACGCTTTGGAGATCACGTATTCGTCGCTGAAACCGTTGCCGCCGTGTATCTGCACGCCTTCGTCCACCACGAAGTCAAGCACTTCGGAGCCGTTCACTTTCAGCATGGCGCATTCCACGGCGTATTCTTCGGCCGCGCCGAGCAGGGCTTCGTTAAAGGCTTTCCCTTCCGCGAGCAGCTCGTGCTCTTTCTGGTCTATCAGCTGCGCGGTACGGTACAGCGCGGATTCGCACACCCAGATGCGGGTGGCCATTTCGGCCATTTTATGTTTGATGGCGCCGAACTGCGCGATGGGCTGTTTGAATTGCTCGCGTGTATTGGCGTAGCGGATGGCGATGCCAAGACTGCCTTTTGCGCCGCCGAGCGCGGCCGCGCAGAGCTTCAGCCGCCCGATGTTGAGGATGTTGAACGCGATGAGGTGGCCTTTGCCGATCTCGCCGAGCACGTTTTCCACGGGCACCTGCGCGTCCTGGAAATAGATCTGCCGGGTGGAGGAGCCTTTGATGCCCATTTTATGTTCTTCCGCGCCCAGCGTGAAACCCGGCGTGCCTTTTTCCACGATAAAGCCGGTGAACTTGTCGCCGTCTATTTTGGCAAAAACGGTGAACACGTCGGCGAAGCCGGAATTGGTGATCCAGATCTTCTGCCCGTTGATCAGGTAATGTTTGCCGTCCGCGCTGAGCTTGGCGGTGGTCTTCGCGCTAAGCGCGTCGGAGCCGGCGTTGGGTTCCGTGAGGGCGTATGCGCCTTTCATTTCACCGGAGGCCAGTTTGGGAATATATTTCTGTTTTTGCGCGTCGGTGCCGAAATACAGGATGGGCAGCGTGCCGATGCCGGTATGCGCGGCCATGGCAACGGAAAAGGAATGACCTGCGCCAAGGGCTTCGTTGATGAGGGTGGCGGTGATAAAATCCTTGCCGAGGCCGCCCAGCTCTTCGGGAAGGGCCGCGCCGAGCAGGCCCTGTTCCCCCGCTTTATCCAGCAGCGAAGGCATGAGACCTTCCTCCAGCTTGTCGAGCCGCTCCAGTACGGGCGTTACTTCCTTAGCCACGAACTGCCCGGCCATTTCTTTGATCATTAGTTGCTCTTCCGAAAAATCCTCGGGAATAAAGATGCCGGCCGGCGCCGTCTCTTTCACCAGGAATTCCGCCCCCTTCAGGGCTTTGCTGTTAACCTCGGTTTCCATCGTGCATGATTTTTTTGGTCTACTCGTAATTTACCGAGTTTATGTCAATTGGCAAATTATGATTAAGGGGCATAAAAGTTTTAAATTCGCGGTTCGTATCTGAAAAGCAGTTGGACATTTCTATTTCATATCTGGACAGTCTTTTTTCCGGCACCGTAACGGGTTCGGGCGGGGAATTGCTGATCTGTTTCCACGGTTTCGGCGAAAGCGGATCGCACTTTCGTGTGATGGAAGCCGCGCTGGGCAATATATTCACTATCGTCGCGTTAGATATGCCCTTTCACGGCAAAACCGTATGGAACGAGCAGCGGGCTTTTGACAAAAACGACCTCACGGAGCTGACCGGAAAAATATTGGAAAGGTTCGGCAAACAAACATTCTCCCTTATGGGTTATAGTATGGGCGGAAGACCGGCTTTGTGCCTGGTGGAAGAAATGGCGGCGCGGGTCAGGCGCCTTGTGCTGGTTGCGCCGGACGGCCTGAAGAATAACCCGTGGCATATGTTCGCCACGCAAACCAAAATAGGTAACCGCATCTTTTTGTACAATACTCACCGGCCGGCCCTGTTCTTCCGGCTGCTAAAATTGTGGCGGCGGCTTGGCTTGCTGAACGAAAGCGTGTACAAGTTCGCGTTTTACAGTATGGACAAGACGGAGAAACGCCAGCTGGTTTACAACGTATGGACCGTAATGAGAAAGCTGATGCCATCGCTGCGCCGCTGCAAAAGCCTGATGGCGCGTTACAACATCGATACCATATTGATCTTCGGACGGTACGACCGCGTGATCCCTCCCGCATTCGGCGAGCGGTTCGCGAACGGCGCCTTTCCATGTAAAACGCTGGTGCTGGATAAGGGCCACCAGCTGTTGTCGGAAGAATTAGGATTCATCATCAGAAAAAATATCAGGAGCTAGTAAGCATGAATGCTTTATTGATCATCACTCTCGGCCTCGCATTTTTGTATGGGATATTAATGCTGTCGTACACATACGGCTGGCGCAGATTAAAAAAATTTGATCCTGCTTCTCACGCATATACCTTCAATACGAAAGTTTCCGTTATCATTCCCGCAAGGGACGAAGAAAAGAACCTGCCCGTGCTGCTCGAAGCCTTGCAGCAGCAAAGCTATCCCGCCAACCTCTTTGAAGTGATCGTGGTGGATGATTTTTCAGGCGACGGCACCGCCGACGCCGTGCGGTATTTTCCCGCGTCCAACGTGCGCCTCATTCGCATGAGCGACCGCATCAGCCAGCACGAACGGCTCAACTCCTACAAGAAAAAAGCCATCGAGCTCGCCATCGGCGAAGCCACAGGCCACCTGATCGTAACCACCGACGCGGATTGCGTGATGGGGCCGAAGTGGCTGGAGTCCATCGTAAAGTTCTATGAAACCTACCGCCCGCGTTTTATCGCCGCGCCCGTCGCCTATCACCGCGAAGAAAGTTTTTTCCAGAAGCTGCAGTCGCTCGACTTCATGACCATGCAGGGCATCACCGGGGCGGTGGCTTACCTGCAATCCGGCACCATGTGCAACGGCGCCAACCTCGCGTATGAAAAAACGGCCTTCGAGGAAGTGGGCGGCTTCACGGGTATAGACATGATCGCTTCCGGCGACGACATGCTGCTCATGTACAAGATCTACCACGCGTACCCGGACGGCGTGCGTTATCTCAAAAGCCGCGACGCCATCGTGCGCACGCTGCCGGTAGACACCGTGAAAGGATTTATGAACCAGCGCGTGCGCTGGTCGTCGAAAGCGGACAAGTATGAGGACAAACGCATTACCCGCGTGCTGGTGCTCGTGTACCTCTGGAACGTGATACTCACGCTGATGGCCATCGTGGCCTTTTTCAGCCCGCAGCTGTGGAGCTGGCTTTTCTGGCTGATCGTTTACAAGGCCGTGGTGGAGCTGGTGTTTTTAGTGCCCGTGGCGGGTTTTTTCAGGAAAACTTCCCTTCTCCCGTTCTTTATTCCCGGCCAGCCTTTTCATGTCGTGTACGTGGTGCTCGCCGGCTGGCTCGGCAAATTCGGCACGTACGAATGGAAAGGGCGGCTGGTGAAGTAGCCGCCCCTTCCGTGTTCCATCATTTTTCTGCGATCACAAACGTGAAATGAGCCAGTTGCCGCTCGCGGTTTCCGTGATGTTCATGCGGTAACGCGCCGTGTCGCCGAAGCTCCAGTCGAGGTTCGCGCGCATCCAGGCCATCAGCACCGTTACGTATCGCTGCAGCTCTTCCTTCACTTCCGCGCCGAAGGCCGGCAGCGATTCGCTGAGCGAAATAAAGCGGCGCACTTCCGCATCATGCATGCGCGCGGCTTCCGCCACGGCGTCCTCAAGGCTCAGGCCTCTTTCTTCCTTCAGCACCACTACCAGGTTGTGCACATCGCCCTGGCGGCGTTCCTTGTCAAAAGAAAAAAGATCGTTGGCCCAGCATACCACGTTGTTGCAGGCGAGCGAAAGCTGCACCACCGTTTCGTGCAGGCGCACCTCGTCGGGCAGGTAAATGTTTTCCAGCACTTCGATCAGCTCGATGTCCGCGAACAGCGCGCCGGTGTACGGGCGTTTTTCGATGTAATCCGATACGGTCGGCGCCTGGTGCCGGATGCGGTTCTCCACTTCCCAGAGGCAGGCGTCCAGGTAATCGGTCATGCTTTGCACGAAACGTTTTTGCCAGGCGGCGTTGCTGATGCGTTTCATACGTTTCCAGAGGTCCTCGAAGCCGAGCGCGAGCGGCATGCCTTCGTCCGGCGCCACCACGCGGTTGTTGCGGAGGATCATCCCCACGAAGGAATGCACCATCTGGAGGAAGTCGAGCTTGCCGAACATGGACTCGTCGTTCTTATCGTCCAGCAAAAACAGCCAGGTGTTGAACTCGGCTGCGATGGAAAGCTCGTACCTTCCCGCGGTAGGGAACGCGCGGGAGGAAAGCATGGCGAACTTGGCCCTGCGGAAGCGTTCCCAGGCCTTCTCGGATTTTACGAGACCAAAACGGTTCACCCATTCTGCGGTGTGTTTTTCCGCTTCTTTCGCGAAGGGATTGAGCATAGTCGGGAAAGGGCAGTAGATCTGCGGCAATTGGAGTGTTAGCATAAAAGCGTCGTTTAATGATTATTAATTAATGGTTACCTAAAAGCATATTGGACCGCGGCCGGTGCTGCCGCGGTAAGGGATATTCATGCTGCGTCCGTGTTGAGCTGAACATGATGGGTACTTCTGTTCGCAGGGAAACGGCTCCCTGCCTGTGTCTTGATCTCTCTGTGTCTTTGTCGGAACGCTCTCCGGAAACAGTCCTGGTTAGCCGAATGCCGATAACCAGGCGCTGTGCTGGTAATTTGTCTTAAAACTGTCCTTCATCAGGTATTTTGACTTAAACGGGATAACGGTCGTAAAACTTGTCTTAAACTGACCTTCATCTTCTTAAAATTTAAGCCTTTTTTTGCTGCGTAAGCGGGGTCGGGGAGATTTGAGGGCGTTGAATTTCGTGTGATACACTGCGAAAATATAGCAGGCAGGTTTTTACATATAACGGTTATGTATAAATGAAAATTAATAAAATATATTAGGGTGAATAAATCCCGGCTTTGGCTTAACTTGGCGTGAATGGCATCTTTTTCTCAACAGGCCTGGAAGCGGCTGCGGCGCAACAAAGGAGCGATGGCGGGAATGGCGGTGATACTGCTGGCTTTGCTGGCGGGAATTTTCGCATATTCCCTGAGCCCCGACCATACGCCATACGCCAACCGCATGATACTGGAGATCAGCGGGCAGAAGCCGGGTTTCAGCATGCATATGCTTTCCGTGCCTTCCCCCACGCGCGTGCCGCAGCGCGGCTGGCTGCACCGTCTTATGTACGGGCAGGAGCCCGCGGACACATGGGTGCCGGTGACTTCCTGGCAGTTTGAAGGCGATTCGCTGCGCGTGGAGCAGTATGTGGACGAGGCCACCACCGCCGCAAAAACTTATTCGCTTGCGCAGGTGCTGTATGGGAAAGACAGTGTGGTGGCGGATGTGCAGGCTGCGCGGGAAAAGGTGGAAGAAGAGCATATCCGGCTGCGGCATTACCGCCTCGGCACCGATAAGTTCGGCCGCGATATTTTAAGCCGGCTGCTGGTGGGTACCCGCGTGAGCCTGGGCGTGGGGTTCGTGGCCGTGATCATTTCGCTCACCATCGGCATTTTTCTCGGCGCGGTGGCCGGGTATTTCCGCGGGTTTACCGACGAGGCCGTGATGTGGCTGATCAACGTGATATGGAGCGTGCCTGCGCTGCTGCTGGTATTCGCCATCACGCTCGCCCTGGGCAAGGGTTTCTGGCAGGTGTTCATCGCCGTGGGGCTTACCATGTGGGTGAGCGTGGCCCGCATCATCCGCGGACAGGTGATGGCGCTGCGCGAGCTGCAATTCGTGGAAGCCACGCGGGCGCTGGGTTTCGGCCATGCGCGCACCGTGGTGCGGCACATCTTGCCGAATATTCTCGGGCCGGTGATGGTAGTGGCGGCCAGCAATTTTGCCACCGCCATCGTGATAGAAGCGGGTCTCAGCTTCCTCGGCGTGGGCGTGCAGCCCCCGCAGCCTTCGTGGGGGCTGATGATCAAGGAGAATTACAATTTTATCATCACCCATAATCCCCTGATCGCGCTGGCGCCCGGTTTTGCGATCATGTTGCTGGTGCTGGCCTTCAACCTGTTAGGCAACGGTCTCCGCGACGCCATGGACGTGAAAGGAAAAATTTGACCGGCATTCAAATTATTTCTAATTTTAATGAGTTTTAACCACATCTGCTATGCCCTACAAGAAATTCCTGCTCGTTCTCCTCTGCGTATTTACGGTAGCCGCCGTTGCCTGCAAGAAAAAGAAAAAAGGCGACGGGGACGGCGACCCGGTGCCACCGCCCGCGAAGGAAGCGGAACTGGTGGTCACGATGCCGGGCATCAACCTCAACGCGGACAATAACGCCGCGGCGGGCTCCACGATGGATATCACGGTCAACATTACGTCCACCCCGCTGCCAAAGGACGGCGTGACCATCACCGTCACCGCGCTGGACCCGGCGGACGAGCCCATCGCGCAGAACGCGCCGGTGACCGTTACCGGCAACACGGGAGCGATCACGGTGATCAATTTGCCGAGCTTAAGAGTGGCGAGTATAGTCGTGACCGTTACATCGAAGAATGACCCGACCAATACGAAGACGTTCCGGTTTGGGGTGCTGAATAAGGAAGCGTAGCATACAAAAATACCAGGACTTTGCCGGTGTGCAGAACCGGCGCACAGTCAAGCAGGATCAGGTACCGATACGCTTTCCGGCGTGCCGGACAAATCTTCGTAAAACATCAACTTTTCGATATAAAAAGGGTGATTCCGGAACGAACACCCTTTTTTTATTTAGGTTTGTGCATTGTTGGAACAGAATCGAATCATGCGAATAGCCGTAAATGCGCTCCCCCTCATGCAAGACAGCGCCGCGAACACCGGGAACGTGCCCGCGGAGCTGACAAGCAGGCTGTGCCGCCTGCACCCGGACGCGGAATTTATTTTTATCACGGACAAACCCTGGACGCCGCGTCCCGCGCTGCCCGCCAACTGCGAAGTGGTGGTGCTGAAACCCTTTGTGGGCGGTCGTATCGGGCAATACCTCTGGCGCCGTTTCCAATGGAGCGGGCTGCTGAAAAAATATAAGGTTGACAAATTGCTGTGTATCGACGATGTGCTGCCCTTCCCGCCGGAAGTGCAGGCCCACCTGCTGCTTACCCGCAAAGCATCGCTGCCCGACCGGCCTTCCACGTCGGAATACATCCGCCGTTTTGTATCCGTCAACGTGTTCTCCGAATTTATGAAAGAGCAGGTAGGCGGGCGTTACGGCGGGC
>CBINIO010000027.1:0-16789 GCA_966250725.1 uncultured Chitinophaga sp. | reverse complement strand
AATAACCTGAAGGAGCATTTTTTGACGGGTACGCTGATCAACGGGTACTCGACGATAAAGAGCGTGTTCAGGAAGAAGTTTTTTTAACCATTCCCCGCGCCGCCCGTCAATATTTCGTCTATTTTGCCGTTCCCCTGCCTTATTTTAGCTGCTCTGTAATTTGAATATTCCTGTTTAGGATATTATTTTAAAGGTAAATTTCAATCGATTTCAGCTTATGCCAGACGTTATGACCAGGGGCAGGATATGGATCAGCGTATTAATAGCGGGAATAACAGCAGCCTCCTGCAACAACGGGAACCAGGGACCAAAAGCGGATTCCATCGCCATGCGGCGGCAGTTTGCCGGATCGCCCGTTCTTTCCCCCGCGCAATCTCTCGAACATTTGCAGATCGAGGACGGCTTTACCGCCCGGCTGGTGGCTGCGGAACCGCAGGTAGTAGTGCCGGTGGCCATGACCTTCGACGAACGCGGCCGCATGTGGGTGGCGGAAATGACCGGCTATATGCCCGACACCACCGGTTCCGGCGAAGACGCGAAGGACGGGCGCATCGTGATACTGGAAGATACCAACGGCGACGGGACGGCAGATTCCCGCACCGTTTTTCTCGACTCGCTTGTTCTCCCGCGCGCGCTTTGCATTGTGGGCAACGGCTTGCTGGTGGCCGAGCCGCCAAAGCTCTGGTACGTGGAAATGAACGGCGATAAAGCCGGCAAAAAAAAACTGGTGGATTCCGCCTATGCTGAAGGCGGCAACGTAGAACATCAGCCCAACGGGCTTTACCGCGCAATGGACAACTGGATCTACAACGCAAAATCGTCTGCCCGTTACCGTTATGACAACGGCCGCTGGCTGAAGGAAGAAACGCATTTCCGCGGACAATGGGGCATTTCGCAGGACAATTACGGCCGCCTGTTCTATAACAACAACTCCGAAAACCTGCTCGGCGATTATTTCCCGGCCGGTCTTGGTTCCGCCAATTCCAACCAGCGCCGCGTGGCGGGATATGACGAAAACATCGTGCCGGACAACCGCACCTATCCCATACGTCCCACGCCGGGCGTGAACAGGGGGTACATGAAAGACGTGCTGGACGACAGCCTGCGCCTGGTAAACTTCACCGCGGCATGCGGCCCACTGATCTACCGCGGCGGCGCGTTCGGCAAAGCTTTCGAAGGCAACGCGTTCGTGGCCGAACCTTCCGCGAACCTCATCAAAAGGAATATTCTCAAAGACAGCTCCTATGTCGTAAAAGGCCGCCAGGCTTATGCCGGAAAAGAATTCATCGCCAGCACCGACGAACGTTTCCGCCCCGTGAACCTGCATCTCGGCCCGGATGGCGCCATGTACGTGCTGGACATGTACCGCGGCATCATTCAGCATAAAACCTACCTCACGCCCTACCTGAAGAACGAGATCGGCATGCGCGGCCTTACGCAGCCGCTGAACTGCGGCCGCATCTACCGCATCCTGCCGAAAGGATCGAAGCCGGAAATAACAAAGCTCGGCCGCAATACGGCCGACCTCGTGAAAGCGCTCGGCTCGAAGAACGGCTGGATCAGGGACAAGGCGCAGCAGATGCTGGTGGACGCGCAGGATACGTCGGCGGCGCCTTTGCTGCGCACGCTTATTAAAAACGCTCCGTATTCAATCGCTTCGCTGCATGCGGTATGGGCGCTGGAAGGTTTGCACGTGGTAACGGTAGACGATGTGGAAGCGGCGTTCGACAAAAAAGGCAATCCCGCCGTCAATTACAGCCTGATGGCCGTTTTCCCGTCGCTGTTGAAAAATGAAAAGGATTACGCGCGCGTACAGCATTTAATGGAAGAGCTGAGCGGCATGGAAGCGTACGCGCCGGTAACGGCTTACCTGCTGCCCGCGCTGCGCAAGCGGAACGCGGCCGCGGCGGACGCCATCCTGGAAAAGATCTACCGCACTTTCCCCGGCAACCCTTACGTGGCGGATGCGGTGATCAGCAATGCGCAGGACAAGGAAACGCAATTGCTGGCGGACATTACGGCCTGGAACGCGGATACGACGCTGCTGGTGCGCCGCCGTCTCGAAAAAGTGATCAAAGACATGAAAAACAAACGCCAGGCCCGGATGAACGGCGCGCTGGCGAAAGAATACCCGCGCGGCAACCTCATCTTCAAAACGGTTTGCCAAACCTGTCACGGCATGGACGGCGACGGCATCAAATCGCTGGCCCCGCCGCTGAACCATTCGGAGATCGTAACCGGCAAAAAGGAAAGACTGATCTCGATCGTGCTGTTCGGCCTCACCGGTCCGGTAGAAGTGAACGGGAAAGTGTACAAAGCGCCGGAATATAATGCGGACATGCCCGGCATCGCCAACAACGACGAGTTCTCCGACGCGGACATCGCGCAGCTGCTCAGCTTCGTGCGCAACGCGTGGAGCAATAAAGCGGAAAAGGTGACGGAGAAGGATATCCAGGCTGTGCGCCAGCTGCACAAGGGCAGGCAAAAATCGTTTACGATGGAGGAGTTGAAGTAGCGGATGGCGGCGCGGAAATAACAACCGGCCTGCGCGTGCCGTTATCACAACACGCGCAGGCCGATCAAAAAAAGACTACTGTTTCGTGAACGCGATCTTGTCGCCGAAAGCCACTTTATATTTATCCGCAAAACCCGCATTCGTTTCCACTACGTACTGCGCTTTTTTGAAGGAGGGCAGGCTTTCTTCGGAAAGGGGAGTGGCGTATTTCTGGATGGACACGATCTCGAAGTTTTCATTCACATACATGATGTCCAGCGAAATATAGGTGTTCTTCATCCAGAAGAATTGTTCCTCGGGCGCCGCGAAGATGAACAGCATGCCCTGTGAGTCCAGCATGGATTTGCGGTCCATCAGGCCGCGTGCCCTTTCGTCATCCGTTTCCGCAATTTCAATATCGATCGTTTTGATGGTGTCGCCTTTGGCTTTGCTGATGAACGACAGCTGGCCTTCTTTTTTAAACGCTGGGCCGTCTGCCGCGGGCGCGGTGGCGGAAGTGGCGCCTGTGCTGCTTTCCTGTTTAGGCTGGTTTTGGCAGGAAGCGGCCAGTGCTGCGCCGGAGATCGCCAGTACCCACATAAAATTCTTCATGATTACGCAATTTGAGGCTTGAAGGTAATAAAAAAGAAAAAGAGGAAAAGCCTTGCCGTTCCTCTTTCTCAAATATTAACAGATGTTTTTACTGTAATAATTCTTCTTCGCTGAATTCCACTTCGGAATAATCTTTCACTTCGTTGTACACGGTATCCCTTTCCACGGGGATCCTGCCGGCCTGTTTGATCAGCATGGCGAGCTGCGCCGTGTTCATGGAAGGGGATTGTTCTTCGGAACCGGCCATGGTGTAGATTTTGGTGGTATCGTCGATGGTGCCGTCGAGATCGTTCACGCCGAAGGAAAGCGTGAGCTGCGCGCTGTTGCGCCCCAGCATGGGCCAGTAGGCTTTCAGGTGCTGGAAATTGTCCATATACAGGCGCGCGATGGCGTACATGCGAAGGTCTTCCACGATGGTGGATTCGGGTACATGCGCCATCTCGTTGTCTTTGTTTCGGAACTTCAGCGGGATGAAGGTGTTGAAGCCATGCGTTTCGTCCTGCAGCTGGCGCAGGCGTTCCATATGATCGATGCGGTGCCAGAATTTTTCAATGTGGCCGTACAGCATGGTGGCGTTGGTGACCATGCCCAGCGCATGCGCCGCGCGGTGGATGTGCAGCCAGCCTTCCGCATCCACCTTGTCGTGGCATATCTGCACGCGGATGTCGGGATGGAAGATCTCCGCGCCGCCGCCGGGAAGGGATTGCAGACCGGCGTCTTTCATGATGCGCATGCCTTCTTCCACGCTTACTTTCGCTTTGCGGAACATGTAATCCAGCTCCACGGGCGTAAAACCTTTGATGTGAAGGTCGGGACGGTGCGCCTTGATGCGGCGCATCAGCCCGGTGAAGAAGTCGAGGTTCATTTTGGGATGCACCCCGCCTACGATATGTACTTCGGTAACGGGCTGGCCGTCGTATTTTTTCACGATGTCGAGCATCTCGTCGATGCTCAGTTCCCAGCCGTCTTCGCGGTTTTTGTACAATCTTGAATATGAGCAGAATTTGCAGGTAAAAACGCAAACGTTGGTCGGCTCGATATGGAAATTGCGGTTGAAATATGTTTTGTTGCCGTGAAGGCGTTCGCGCACGAAGTTGGCAAGCGCGCCGAGATAACCTGCTTCCCCTTTTTCAAACAACGTTACCCCGTCTTCCTGCGTAAGCCTTTCCCGGTTCAGCACTTTATCTGCGATACGCTTCAGGTCCGTGTCCAATGAGGGGGCAGACAAAATCGCCAGTAATCCGGGCTTTGGTGCTGTGTTCATCGTCGTCATTTTGCTTTCACTATTTTATATGTCCTCACCTGTTGGCTGTAAAATAACGTTACAAAGTAAACACCATTTGAGGCATTTACCAAATCAATTGTGGTGCGGTTGCCGCTGCGGATCACGGGTTGCTGGCGGTATACCTGCCTGCCCGCGGCGTCGTACACGGCAATGGCTTTCAGGTCGTCCGGCCAGGTGCTGAACTCGATGTAGAACTGCCTGCTGAAAGCGTTGGGCCATATCAGGATGCCGCGGCTCGCGAGGTCGGCGTTCACGTCTTTTTTGAAGATGTTCACCTGGTCGATGTACACATTGTTCTCGTAATTGCTGGTGTTGCGGAATACGACGCGGAAAGGTTGTTTGTTCACGAACGGCGTGAGGTCTATCGTGTCCGTCCGCCATTCGCCGGCGGTGGGCACAAATTCAACGTCCGTCGGTGTTTTGCGCGTCACCAGCGTGGGGCCCCATTTTTTGTAGCCGGTGGGAATGAAGGTCTGGCCGCAATCCAGCGTGATCAGTACTTCCAGCGTATCCCAGGCGTTGCCGGTCACGTTGAGGGCGGTGGCCGCCGCGGCCGCCACGTCGAAGCTGACGAATACGGAATCCGCGCTGGTGGCGTCTATCACCGGTCCTACCAGGTCGTCCACCTCGTTGTTGACCGCATAACCGAGATTGCGCACAAAGGCGCTGCGGCCGCTTGCGCCCGCGCCATAACTGCCGGCGAAGGCACGCTGCCATGTGAAGCTGCGGTCGGGATTGCGGATGCTGAAGCCTTCCGGCGGGAACGCGTTGCCCTCGAAGGTTTCGATAAACGGCATGGATGCCGGGGCGCGGTAGCTGAACGTGATGGCCGCGGTATCGTTTTCAGGCTGTTCGTCCGTTTCGTTGTTCGGGTTTAGCGTCCAGGCTTTGAAGGTAAAATTGCCCTGCCCGGACTGGAATGCGGGCAGCGTTACGCCGGTCTGCTCAAGGGAAGCAAGCTGTCCCGTCCAGTGAAAGTCCGTTGGTGCGCCATCGTTCACGGTGTAGCGGATGGTTACGGAGGTCAGCTCGTCAAAGCCGCGGTTCTTCAGCGTCACCAGCGGCGTTTGCCCTGCTTCGCAGCGGTAGCCGGAGGGTTGCAGCACTTCGGCCACGCTGGCGTCGATGCTGCGCAGGTTCACGGGCACGCAGCCGTCGGAGCTTAGCAGCGAGGCGCGTTGCGCGTCCAGCGCGTTGCGCATGCGGTCGGTCTGGCCGGTGGTGAAAAGCAGCATGCAGGCGTCGTTCACATAATCCATGAAGTTCATGTACATGTATCCGGGCGCTACGGGGGAACATTGATCGGTCTGCACGCCGGTGGGGCAGCCGTAGGTCTCGCTGGCCTGGGGCGGGGTGTCGTCTACGCCGTCGTCGCCGGAGCAGTCGCCGCCGTCGTCGCCCCAGATGTGCCGCAGACCGAAGTAATGGCCTATTTCGTGGGTGAGGGTGCGGCCCAGGTTGAAAGGCGCGCGGGCGGAGCCTACGTCGCCAAAGGCGCGGTAATTCACCACCACGCCGTCTTCTTCCGGGGGGAACACGTTTCCGGGCGGGGTGGCCACGCCGAGAAAATTATCTTCCAGCACGCACACCCAGATGTTGAGATAACGGGTATTGTCCCAGGCGGGCGCGCCGCCCGAAGAAGTATATTTTGCGCCGGAGGCCGCGTCGTTGATGGAAAAGCCGCTGCGGGAAGTAACGGTGCGGGTAATGCCGCTGGAGGGATCGCCGTCCGGTGTGCGGGCGGCCAGGCAGAACTGCAGCTCGGCATTGCCCGCCAGGCCCTGCCAGGCAGCCGGTACGCCGGCAATGTCAGGGTTCTGCGCGATATAATCCTGGTTCAGGGTGGCGATCTGGTTGAGGATCTGCTGATCGGTGACCACGGTAGGGTCGGGAAGCACGATGTGCACCACCACCGGGATGGTCACCCGCGGGTTCACCCGTTGAAAGAGCCTCGGGGGCCTTGTTTTCCGGAGCGTGGCTTCAACGGCCTGCACTCTTGCCAACAATGCGGGGCGGGCTTTCAGCCGTTCGGCGAGCGCCGTTTCCGTACCGCATTTCCGTTGAGCTGTGGCGCCCGCGACGAAAAACATACAAAGCGCGAGCAGGGTAAAATTTCGCAAGTGATATCCGTTATAGGTGATAGTGATATGATCAAAAATGGTTCTGTCCTGTAAATGTACTTCGCGCCGCCCACATTCGCCGAATTAATCGCCGGATAGGCTTAAAACATCGTCCGGCGGCTTTGCAAAGGATTGTGCGGCAACGGGCTGCGCCGTTGCCGGCAGGGCGCGCTTTCAAACGGACTGTCCGGATTCAGTGCCTGCGGCCTTCAGCTCAGCGCTCCCGCAATACACCCGCACATCAGGCAGGCGATCGTGCCGCCGATAAGCGCCTTTACGCCCAGCTCGGTCAGGTTGCGGCGCTGGTTGGGCGCCAGCTGGCTGATGCCGCCGATCTGTATGCCGATGGACGCGAAGTTGGCAAAGCCGCATAATGCGTACGTCACGATCAGCAACGATTTCGGGTCGTGGATCATGTCGGCGTCCTTCATTACGGAGAGCGACTGGTAGGCGATAAATTCGTTCAGCACGGTCTTTTGCCCCAGCAATTGCCCCACGGCCAGCATGTCCTGGCTGTTCACGCCGATCATCCAGGCCACCGGGCTGAACAGGTAGCCGAGGATCATTTCGAGGCTCAATTCCTTGTACTGCCCGCCGCTCATGGCCGCCACCTGCGGGTTGAGGGCCGTTTGATCGCCCACCCAGCCGAGCATCGCGTTTGCCACGTACATCAGCGCGGTGAACACGATCAGCATGGCGCCTACGTTCACGGCCAGCTTCAACCCGTCCGTGGTGCCGATGGACAGCGCGTCGAGAAAGTTGTCGCCCAGCTTTTCGCGGGGCACGTAAAGGTCTTTTTGTATAAGGTGCGATTGTGTTTCGGGGAAAAGTATCTTGGAGCAAACGATGGCCGCCGGGGCGCTCATGATGCTCTGGCTGAGCATATGCAGCGCGAAATACTCCTGCTGGCTTACGTCCGATCCGCCCAGCATGCCCACATAGGCCGCCAGCACGCTGCCCGCCGTATTCGCGAAGCCGCCCACCATGATGCAGAGTATTTCCGAACGGGTCATCTTTTCCAGGTACGGCCGTATCATCAGCGGGGCCTCCGTTTGCCCGAGGAAGATGTTGGCCGCCGTGGACAGGCTTTCCGCCCCGGAAATGCTCAGCTTGTTGAGCAGGTATGCGAACACGTACACGATCTTCTGCAAAATGCCCAGGTAATACAGCACGGAGCTCAATGCCGCGAAAAAGATGATATTGGGCAGCACCTGCACCGCGAAGATATATCCCCATGCGCCGCGGTAATCCGCCAGCCCCTGGAACATGAATTCGGTGCCTTTATGACTGATGTTGATAAGGTCCACAAAGGCGCTGGAAACGCCGGAGAGCGTGCTTCTGAACACGTCGGGCGGGCACCAGCGCATATATACGGAAAGCGTGAGAATGACGCTGCCCGTCAGTACCGTCCATTTCAGCAGCTCCACGTTCCGTTTCTGCAGGATCTTCACCATCGCCACGATCGGTACGAGCCCTATGGCGAAGGCAACGGCGGGAAGGGGGAATTGCCCGCTGCGGATAATGCCGCCAAAAAAACCGAGCAGCGCGGCGAGCGCCAGCAGCCAGCTCCAAAGGTCGGTAGGAAGGTTAAAACCCTCGCGCTGCTTGCGCCGGAAACGGTTGATGCTGTAAATGAGGACCATGAGGCCGAAAAGCACCCAGAACACGGGCTGGCCGCCCAGCCGGGTATCCAGCACGCCCATGGCGAACATTACCTGGGCGCAGATGCCGACGCCAACCAGCTTCCAGCTGACGGCGCGGCGGTTATTGCTCAGGAGGTAACAAACGAGGACCAGAAAGAACATACCCAGCATGCCGCGGGCAACATTTTCCCATTGTAGCATTCTCAGAGATTGATTTACCTGGCAAAATAAGGGATTATGGTCATATGAAGCTGTCCCCAAACAAAAAACTCCCCCTGCTACCCTTTAGTGGGAGGATGATTTCTAATTTTTATTGATATTTTGCGTTCCAAAATTCCCTGTACGCTTTGATGAGATCATTGTTTATTTTTTTGTTGTGTTTCCCATTCCTTTTAAAGGCCCAAACGATCGGTTTTACCGCGCCTGACACGGTTTGTGTGAATACGCCCATACAGCTGCAGAACACTTCCGCAGGAGTAACGACCAATTTCTGGAACTTTTGCTCCGGCAGCGTGTACAACCAGCCTGTGCTTGAAACGCTCGGCAATCCCGATGGAACGCTCGTGTGGCCGGTATTTACCGTGATCGGCGAACAGAACGGCAATTTTTACGTGTTTGTCGTGAGTAACAGTAAACGCTCGCTGGTAAGGCTCGATTTCGGGAACAGCATGCTGAATACGCCTACCGCTACGGAATTGCTGGGCAACCTGGCGCCGCTCAGCGGCGAGGGCATCCAGCTGGTGCAGGATGCGAACGGCTATCATCTGATCATCGTAGGCGGTACCGTGGCGCAGGGTTCAAAAATTGTAAGGGTCGATCTTGGGGCGAACCTCAACAATCCTTCCCCCACGGTTACAGACTGGGGCAACATCGGTAACCTGGCTTACCCGGCGGACCTTTATACGTTCGAAGAAGGGGGGCGTCATTACGGGTTCACCTGCAATTTCGAAAACAGTACGATCACTCGTTTCGATTTCGGTACTGATTTCAGCACACCGCCGGCCGGCACCAACCTTGGAAACGTAGGGAATTCGCTGTCACGGCCTACCGGCCTCTATGCCATACAGGACAATGGCACCTGGTATGTATTCGTCGTGAACGAAAGCAGCGACCGGCTGGTGCGCCTCAATTTTGGGAACAGCCTGCTGAATACACCGGTGGCGGAAGACCTTGGCGACCCTGGCGGCTCGCTCAACCATCCGCGCGATATCAGTTTTATACGCGAATGCGGGCAAGCCATGGCGCTGATCGTAAACGGCGACAATGCCGGCACCAACCATCTTTCGCGCATCAATTTCAGCGGAGGGCTAGGAGGAACGGCCAGTGGCGTTAATCTTGGCAATCCCGACGGTATACTCAGCTTCGGACATTCCATTTCCTCGCTGTTCAGAGTGGATAATGAATTGTACGCCTTTATTCCGAACGTGGTAGCGGGCACGCTTTCGCGCGTTTCCTTCAGAAGCTGTACGGACGCGAGTATTCCGTCTTCCACCGCCGCCACGCCGCCTTCGTTCAGCTACAGTGCCGCCGGGCGGTATACCGTGAACCTGATCACGGACGAAGGTACGGCGACCCAGCAAAGCTTCTGCCAGACCATCGTGGTGGTGGACCCGCCCACGGTAGATCTTGGCCCTGACCGTTCCGCGTGCGACGGCACAGAGATCGCGCTCGACGCAGGCGACGGCGCAAACTTCCGGTATTCCTGGAATACGGGGGCCGATACCCGCACAATTACCGCCAGCGCCGACGGCAATTATTCCGTATCGGTCGCCAACGGCGGTTGTGCTGTAACGGACGAGGTGGCCCTGACTTTCAGCCCCGCGTTTTCCGTTACTTCCACTACGGCCATGATCGATTGCCAGCATCTGACCGGCAGCGCGGAAATCCAGTCCGGCGGCGGTGTTTCCCCCTTCACCTATTCGCTGGATGACGCACCGGCGCAAAACACCGGCAGCTTCGCCAATCTGGCGTTGGGTAACTATTCCGTGGTGGTTACGGATGCGAACGGTTGCGAAGCGACGCATACTTTTTCCATTGTCAAAGACCCCATTAATGTTTTAGAGGCCGCGCATACCAAGACCGACCCGGTCTGTTCCTACTCAACCGATGGTGTGATCACGATGTCGGCCGCCCAGGGTACAGGACCATTTCAATACGCGATGGAAGGAGGGGCATTTGGCGCTCTGCCGGAATTTTCGGGGCTGGGTGCAGGGACCTATAAATTATACATTCGCAACAGTGGCTGTATCGACAGCCAGGAAGTGGTGCTCGCCGGCCCGCCGCCGATCGAGGGGCCGGTAAACGTAGTGAACGAGCTGTGCAACAACCGGGCAGGCAATGCTTCGGTGATCGCTTCAGGCGGTACTGCGCCTTATACTTATACCTGGAATGGCGTATCGGGTAATTTGCCGCTGGTTACCGGCCTTGTCGCCGGGGATTATGAGCTGACCATTACTGATGCCAGCGGTTGCCTGCTGGAACAGCAATTTCACGTTGACCATGAATTCGGGCCGCCCGTGCTTATCGCCAACAATGATACGACGATCAATATCGGTGAAAAAATTATGCTATACGCTGAAAATTCGCCGGATTATTTATGGGAGCCTGACCCTTCGCTGAGCTGTTTTGATTGCGCGGCGCCGGTAGCAATGCCCATACACGATACCCGCTACATCGTACATACGGTCACCGGTACCAATTGCATCAAATCCGATACGGTGCTGGTCAGGGTGACTTATAACCGGAATTTTAACCTGCCCAACGCCTTCAGCCCCAATAACGATGGGGTAAACGACGTTTTCAGACCTAAAAGCGCCGGTTTGATCCTGTTTAACATGCTAGTCTATAACCGTTGGGGCCAGCTATTAAGCCAGGTGACCGATCACCGCAG
Organism: uncultured Chitinophaga sp.; assembly: GCA_966250725.1. GTDB lineage: Bacteria > Bacteroidota > Bacteroidia > Chitinophagales > Chitinophagaceae > Chitinophaga. The sequence continues at coordinate 5,745 of CBINIO010000027.1, read as the reverse complement.
GGGCTGGGACGGCACCTGCAATGGAGAGCCGCAACCTATCGGCACCTACGTGTACGTGATACAGTACGGGTTCTGGAGCGATGAAGGCGAACCGGTGATCGAGGAACGGAAGGGAACTTTCACGCTTTTACGATAATATCTTCCTGAAGAAGACATAAAAAAAGCAGCTCGCACGAGCTGCTTTTCCGGTTTTATGCGTTCTCCAGCACTAGAGATTAGCCTGGATCTTCTTTTCCAGAACGGATTTGGGTACCGCGCCCACTTGTTTATCCACCACTTTGCCGTCCTTGATGAACAGGATAGCGGGGATGCTGGTGATGCCGTAATTCATGGAGATCTGCGGGTTGTTGTCCACATTCACCTTACCAACGTTCACTTTACCGTCGTAGTCTTTAGACAGTTCTTCGATCACCGGACCGATCGCACGGCAGGGGCCGCACCATTCCGCCCAAAAGTCCACCACGCTCAGCTTCTCCGAGTTCAAAACGGTGGTTTGAAAGTTCGCATCTGTGAATTCTAAAGCCATTTTTATAGATTTAAAAGTTTAAAATTTTTATTCAAATGATTGGTTTCCAAATTGTTGTTGGTTTGTTTCCCGGCGAACCGGTATGCAATATATGCAAAAACTAAACCGGTGTAAAACTACTGCTTTTTTGGCATCGCTACTTATTGATTGTGTCAATGTAAACATCGATATCCGGCTGGCTCTCCAGGAACTGTGCCAGTTCGTCATTCATTTCCACGTGTTTGGTGAAGGTGTGCATTTTTACCATCAGCTCTTCGTCGCGGTCGATCAGTTGGCAGTAGATCTCGGCTTTGCCGGGGTTTTTCTGGATGTTTTCCGACAGGAAGTCGATCACTTGCGGCGTAATGAACTGCGGCATGGTGATCAGCCCGATCTTGCGGGTGTGCGTGCGTTTCACTTCCTGCAAAAGCTGCATGCTGTTGACGCGGAACTCGTATTCGTTCTCGTTGAACCGTCGCGGCTTGAAGCCGCCGTGCACGTACAGGCAAAGCCCGGTTTTGAAGTGCGTGCTGAACTTGAGGAAATCCTCGCTCCAGAGCGCGAACTCGAACTTGCCGGTATAATCTTCCAGCGTCATGATGCCGAACTGCTTGTTGTTCCGCGAAATGCGCTCCACCGCCCCGCTCACGTACACGGCCATCCTGAAGTCCTTGGCTTTGCCTTTATTGTTGTCGGAAGCGCCGCTGATCTGGTTCTGGTATTCGGTCACCTCGGCCAGCGTGTTCATCCGGTAATATTTCTGCTCGAACTTGTAATCATCCAGCGGGTGGCCGGAAATGTAGATGCCGGTCACGTCCCTTTCGTTGTTGAGCTTGATGGTGAGCGGCCAGGGCTCGCAGGGCGGTATCTTGGGCGATGGTATGTCGTCCATGAGCGTGTCGCCGAACAGGCCGCCTGACGTGGAGCTTCCCGCGGCTACCTGCTGCCCGAAACGGATGATCTTTTCCAGGCCGGTGCTGCCGTCCGCCGCATGAAAATACTGCGCGCGGTGCAGCTCGGGGAAGCAGTCCAGCGCGCCGCTCATGGCCAGCGCTTCCAGCGATTTTTTATTGACCGCGCGCTGGTTCACGCGTTTGATCATGTCGAAGATGCTCGTATAGGCGCCGCCTTTTTCACGTTCCTCGATGATATTCTCGATGGCGGCTTCGCCCACGCCTTTAAGACCGGCAAGGCCGAAACGCACCTGTCCTTTTTTGTTCACGGCAAACCCTTTGAACGATTCGTTCACATCGGGCGGCAGCACGTCCAGCCCCATGCGCTTGCATTCTTCCATGAAGAAGGTGATCTTTTCCAGGTTGCTGGCGTTGTTCAGCACGGCGGCCATGTATTCGGCGGGGTAGTGGGCTTTGAGATAGGCGGTCTGGTACGCCACGAACGCGTAACAGGTGGAGTGCGATTTGTTGAACGCGTAGGATGCGAACGCTTCCCAGTCGGTCCATACTTTATCGCACATTTTCAGGTCGTGCCCGTTGGCCTTGCAGCCTTCCATGAACTGGGCCTTCATTTTGTCCAGCACGGCTTTCTGCTTTTTACCCATCGCTTTGCGGAGAATGTCCGCGTCGCCTTTGGAGAAGTTCGCCATTTTCTGGCTGAGTAGCATTACCTGTTCCTGGTATACGTTGATGCCGTAGGTTTCCGCGAGGTATTCCTCCATCACGGGCACGTCGTACGTAACGGGCTCCAGGCCGTGCTTGCGGCGGATGAAGGTGGGGATGTACTCGAGCGGCCCCGGGCGGTACAGGGCGTTCATGGCGATAAGGTCGGCGAATTTGTCGGGCTTCAGCTCGCGCAGGTATTTCTGCATGCCCGGACTTTCAAACTGGAAAGTGGCGTTGGTTTCCGCTTTCTGGTACAGCTCGAAGGTCTTGGCGTCGTCCAGCGGGATGTCGTCAATCACGATGTCCACCCCGTGGTTCCTTTTGATCATCTGCAGGGCGCCTTTGATAATGGTGAGGGTCTTGAGACCCAAAAAGTCCATCTTGATAACGCCCGCGCTCTCGATCACGTTGCCTTCGAACTGCGTTACCAGCAGGTCGGAATCTTTCGCGGTGGTAACGGGTATCAATTCGGAAAGGTCGGTGGGGGCGATGATGATGCCGGCCGCGTGTATGCCGGTATTGCGCACGGAACCTTCCAGCACGCAGGCTTCGCGCAATACTTCGCCCTGCAGGTCGTTGCCTTTGATTAGCTCGCGCAGCCGTTTTACGTTCTCGAGATCTTCCGCCGCCAGGCCTTCTTTTTCGGCAAGACTTTTCTCCCCCTCCAGCGGCGCGTTGAAGATGCGCGACAGCTGTATGCCCGGCTTGTCCGGCACCAGCTTGGCGAGACCGTTGGAATCCTGCAGCGGCAGGTCCATCACGCGCGCCACGTCCTTGATGCTCATTTTGGCGGCCATGGTGCCGTAGGTGATGATCTGCGCCACCTGCTGCCGGCCGTATTTCTGCACCACGTAATCGATTACTTTCTGCCGGCCTTCATCGTCGAAGTCCGTGTCGATATCGGGCATGCTCTTACGTTCCGGGTTGAGGAAACGTTCGAACAGGAGGTCGTATTTGATGGGGTCGATATTGGTGATGCCGATGCAGTACGCCACGGCGGAACCTGCCGCGGAGCCGCGCCCGGGGCCGATGAACACGCCCAGTTCGCGTCCCGCTTTGATAAAATCGCCCACGATGAGGAAGTAACCGGCGAAACCCATGTTCTCGATCACGTTCAGCTCGAAGTTGAGCCGTTCCTCCACTTCGGGCGTGATCTCCGCGTAACGCTGGCGCGCGCCTTCGTACGTGAGGTGGCGTAGGTACTGGTCCTGCGTGATAAATTCCGGGGGAATGGGGAAGTTGGGGAGAAGGATGTCGCGCTTCAGATCGAGCAGCTGCACTTTGTCCACGATCTCGTTGGTATTGTCGAGGGCCTGCGGCAGGTCGGCGAACAGCTTGCTCATCTCCTGCGTGTTCTTGAAATAGAACTGGTCGTTATAAAAAGCGAAACGTTTGTTCTTTACCATCACGTCGTCGTCGGAAAATTCCTTCATCGAAGGCGTGCTTTTCTTTTCGCCGGTGTTGATGCAAAGCAGGATGTCGTGCGCGTTCGCGTCAGCCTGTTCCACATAATGGCTGTCGTTCGACGCGATGATCTTCACGTTGTATTTTTGCGCGTAACGCACGAGGCACTCGTTCACTTTTTCCTGTTCGGGAATGCCGTGGCGCTGCATTTCCACGTAAAAGTCCTCGCCAAAAATATCCAGCCACCATTTAAATTCCTTTTCGCCTTCCTCTTCGCCTTTTTTCAGAATGGCCTTTGGCACGGACGCGCCAAGACAGCAGGTGGTGGCGATGAGGCCCTGGTGATATTGCAAGATCAGCTCCTTGTCGATACGCGGATATTTGCCGTAAAGGCCTTCCATATAACCGAGGGAGCAGAGTTTGATAAGATTTTTGTAACCCTGCTCGTCTTTCGCGAGCAGCACCTGGTGATAGCGCATATCTTTTTCTTCGCGTGTAAACTGGCGCTTGTGGCGGTTTTCCACGAGATAGAACTCACAACCCACAATAGGCTTCACTTTAAGGCGTTTATCCTTTGGATCTTCGGGGTTGAGCTTGTTATTATAGGCTTCGGCCACGAACTGGAACGCGCCGAACATATTACCGTGGTCGGTAATGGCGAGCGCGGGCATGTTGTCGGCCATTGCTTTTTTGTAGAGCTGTTTGATATCCGCGGCTCCGTCGAGCAGCGAGAACTGTGTGTGTACGTGCAGGTGAGAAAACTTCATCGTCGGTTCGGAATTACATCGTAAATATCGGGCAAAGCAAGCAGCAAAAATCGGATTTTTTTTATATTGCAGCAATTTTTAAACAGGGGCCAATGCATAGAAGAATGGGGAAATTATACCTGGTGGGGACCGGCGCGCTTTTATTGGGAAGCTGCGCGATACTGAAGCCGAAAGAAACGGCCCGGCAAGCGGAGCCGCCGCCAAAGCAGGAACAGTTCGAGTTTATCGACGGCGTGGCTATCAGGCCCGACGCCAAAGCGGGCACGAATCCGCACAAAAGCCGCAATACGCGGATCGGTACTCCTCCCACGACGGTGAACAGCCTTGAAGAAGCGCGCCCCTGGCAGTTCAAGTACGCACAGCTGCTCGATCTGCCGGTGGAAGATGTGGTGAATGAAAAACTGTACAGCTTTATTGAAGAATGGTGGGGAACGCCGTACCGCCTGGGCGGCAACTCCAAAAGCGGCATCGACTGCTCCAATTTTGTGAATACCCTCATGTCCGCCGTATATCATATTCCTCTCGCGGGCAATTCCATACAACTTTACAACCAGGTGAAGCGCCTGGGCAAACGGGCGGAGCTGAAGGCCGGGGATCTCGTGTTCTTCGCCATCAACCGGAGGAAAAGGATCTCTCACGTGGGCATCTACCTCGATAACGAACGTTTCGTGCATGCTTCGAGCAGCAGCGGCGTGATGATCAGCGATCTGCGCGAGCCTTACTGGGTGAGGTATTATATGGGGGCGGGGAGACTGAATTAAGCGCGATGCGCGCATTTTACGGCTAATCCTTTATATTTACGCTTGCTTTAAAAAGGAGCCCTTATTTGCATGAGTTATCTGGAGAGAGTTTTCAGGAAAATGTTTCCTAAGCAGGTTGCATTGCCGCCTGATTTTGACCCGTTCCACCGCAGCGTGGCGGAAAAAGTGAAACCATATACGATGACCAGTCCCGAGCGCGTATTTTCGCTCGTGGAGGCCGTAAAATATATTCATCGCAGCGGCATTGCCGGCGATATCGTGGAATGCGGCGTGTGGAAAGGCGGCAGCATGCTCGCCGTTGCGGAAACGTTAGCTTCGCTGAACGATACCGCGCGCACATTGTACATGTACGATACGTTTGGCGGCATGCCGGAGCCCGCGGAGGTAGACCGGGATTTCAGGGGCGAACAGGCCGCCGACATCCTGCAAAGCGATACCGATAAGGAAAGCAACCTCGTTTGGGCTTATGCCAATCTCAAAACCGTGCAGACAACCATGGCGCTCAGCAGCTATCCGCAGGACCACATCCGTTATATCGCGGGAAAAGTGGAAGACACGATCCCGGGCACCATCCCGGAAAACATTGCCGTGCTGCGGCTGGATACCGACTGGTACAGCTCCACGAAACATGAGCTGGTGCATCTTTTTCCCCGCCTGCAGGCGGGAGGCGTGCTGATCATCGACGATTA
>CBINIO010000026.1:0-16897 GCA_966250725.1 uncultured Chitinophaga sp. | reverse complement strand
TATATTTGCTCACATCAAACATTTTCTCACTAGTTAAATCTTAACTAACTATGAACAAAGCCGAATTGATCGACAAACTCGCCAAAGACGCTGGCGTTACCAAAACCCAAGCTAACGACGCTCTGGATTCTTTCACCAAAGCAGTGGCCGACACCCTGAAAAAAGGCGGTAAAGTAACACTGGTTGGTTTCGGTACTTTCTCCGTTTCCAAACGTGCTGCTCGTAACGGCAGAAACCCCCAGACTGGCCAGATCATCAAGATCAAAGCTAAAAAAGTAGCTAAGTTCAAAGCTGGTAAAGCACTGTCTGACAAACTCTAAGAGTTGGCGACCCAACTTATTTAAGCAAGGAACATTATTTGTTTCTTGCTTTTTTTATTTTTGCAGAACAATTTCATTAAAATAAAAACGAACAAAAATGGGTAGAGGCGATATCAAAACCAAAAAAGGTAAGATCTCTAACGGTTCTTTCGGCAAAAGCCGCCCGGCTAAAACCAGGAAGACCGCTGCCGCCAAGGCAGAAAAAAAGGCTTAATCCTGTTAAGCCCGATACGGGGGATTCCGGCCAGCTGCTTTTCGCAAACGCCCGGAATCCCTTTTTTTATGCCCGTTCACGGGCTTTTTTTTTGACATCCTATCAGGGCGCCAGCCGCTCGATCTTCCAGCCGCCGCCTTCGGGCGTATACCGCAGCCGGTCGTGCAGACGGCTGCTGCGCCCCTGCCAGAATTCCACCAGCAACGGCTTCACGATATAACCGCCCCAGTGCGCCGGCCGCTCCGGCTCGCCCTGCGCGGCTTCCAGCTCCTTCACCCGCTCTTCCAGGAAATGCCTCCCCGGTATCACCTCGCTCTGCGGCGACGCGATTGCCCCGATGCGGCTGCCTATTGGCCGGGAATGAAAATATTCGTCGCTCACGTTTGCCGGCGCCTTGCTCACCGTGCCTTCTATCCGCACCTGCCGCTCCAGCTCCTTCCAGAAAAAAAGCAGCGTAACATACGGGTTCTCCGCCAGCTCACGCCCCTTGCGGCTTTCGTAGTTCGTGAAAAAAAGGAACCCGTTCCCGTCGAAACTTTTCAATAATACGATCCTGGCGGACGGGCGCCCGTCCATCGTGCTGGTGGCCAGCGTCATCGCGTTGGGCTCGTCCAGCTCGCTTTGTATCACTTCCTGCCACCAGCGGCCGAACTGGCTCACCGGGTCGGCCGCCGCATCGCTTTCGTCGAGCGTTGCGCGGCGGTAATCCTGCCGGATCGCCGCTATCTTCTGATTGATCATCGTTTCCATTTTGTGCAAAATTACGCGATATCGCGATGGTATCTCTATAAGTGGTAATTTACACTGTTTTTAAACCGGAAAGCATGAGAATCCTGACTTGTTTGATCGTTGCGCTGGCATGCCTCAACGCCTGCCGGCCCAAAAACGCCGACCAGCAAAATACCACGGGCGACAGCACCGCCGCCGTTATACAGACGGCCCCTTACCTCTCCCTGAAAGGCACGCTGGCCGGGCAACCCGTTACCATGCACCTCGCCAGCTTTGAAAAAGACCGTTACCAGGGCTGGTATTTTTACGATAAAGTGGGCGAACCCATCCAGCTGGAAGGACAACGCCAGGACGACGGCCGCATCAGGCTTTCGGAGTCCTTTACCGATATGGACAGTCTTGCTTTTACAGGCAGCTTCGCGGCGGACGGCGCCTTTACGGGCACCTGGGCGGGTAATGGGAAGACGCACCCGTTCCGGCTGGAAAAAGACACCGCGGGCATCATCCGTTTTACCACCGCTTCCTATAAAGACACGCTCGACCTCTTGCCCGGCCGCGAGCATACCCCGCAGGGCAGCTTTGCCGCGGATATCGTTTGGCCCGTTGCGGGAGCGGACAGCGCTACGCTGAATTTTATCCGGAACGTGATCGCGCCGGGATATAACGCAAAGGAAACACCCGCCGCTTTTCTCCGGGAAGAAGCGAAAGGTTTTTTCAAGGAGTACGGCGATCTGCGCGGCGACGTGGATACTTCCGCGCTGAAAGAACGCAGCTTTTCCTGGAGCTGGGACAACTATTCCTGCACCAACGTGGTGCTCAACAAATGGCCGCTGCTGGTGCTGGAAACGTTCAGCTCCTCTTTTACCGGCGGCGCGCATCCCAACCACGGCACGGGTTTCCGGCTGCTCGACCTTTCCATGCGAAAAATGCTGAAACCCTCCGACGTGTTCAAGGTCGGTTATCAGAAGGCCATGTCCGCCGCGCTGGACAAGGCTTTCAGGAAACAATACAACATCCCCGCGGGCGAACCGCTGGACCAGCAATACCTTTTTGAAAAGGTCATTATGCCAAACGACAACTTTTATCTCACGCCCAAAGGCGCCGTATTCAGCTACACGCCTTACGAGATCGGACCATACGCCGTAGGGCAGATCACTTTATTCGTACCTTTTACTGACATCAAAGGCATCGTAAAGGAGGCGTACCTTCAATAGATCTATGAACAACAAAGAGAGCCAGCAGCACAACCAGCGTTACCAGGAAGTATACCAGCGCCTCAACGAGCGCCAGCGCGAAGCCGTTGACAACACCGAAGGTCCCGTGATGGTGATCGCCGGGCCGGGCACCGGCAAAACGCAGATACTCGCCTCGCGCATCGGCAAGATCCTGCACGACACGGATTTTATGCCGCACAACATCCTCTGCCTCACGTACACCGACGCGGGAACGGTAGCCATGCGCAAGCGCCTCACCGAATTTATCGGGCCGGACGCCTACCGGGTGAACATCCACACCTTTCACTCTTTTTGCAACGAAGTGATACAGGACAACCTGCACCTCTTCGAAAAAAACGCGCTCGATCCCATCTCCGACCTGGAAAAGATACAGCTGCTGAAAACGCTCATCGACGGTTTCTCCAAAGACAACCCGCTCAAGCGTTACCGCGGCGACGTCTATTTTGATATGCGCAATCTCGCCAACCTGTTCTCCACCATGAAACGCGAAGGCTGGACGGTGCCCTTCATCCGCGAAAACGTGGAAAGGTACGTGGCCTCGCTGCCCGAGCGGGACGAGTATATCTATAAAAAAGCTACCAACCGATTCAAAAAAGGCGATCTGAAAGAAGACAAGCTGGCCGCGGAAAAGGAAAAAATGACCCGCCTGCTGGCCGCCGTGGAGCAGTTCGACGTATTCCAGGAGCTGATGCACAAAGCCAGCCGCTACGACTTCGACGATATGATCAACTGGGTGATACGCGCCTTCGAGCAACACCCGAACCTGCTGCTGGATTACAAGGAACGTTTCCAGTACATACTGGTGGACGAATACCAGGACACCAGCGGCACGCAGAACCGCCTCATCCAGCTGCTGACCGGCGGCGAGGAAAAACCCAACGTGTTCGTAGTGGGCGACGACGATCAGTCCATTTACCGTTTCCAGGGCGCCAATATCGAGAACATGGAAAAGTTCGCGGGCGATCATTTTGCGAACGAGCTGCGCATGATCGTGCTGACGCAGAATTACCGCTCGGTGCAAAACATCCTGGACGTAAGCATGTCCGTGATCGGCCACAACCGGGGCTCGCGGCTGGTGGACAAGTTCCCGAACCTCAGCAAGCAGCTGCTCGCCTCCAACGCCAAACTCGTAACGCTGGACCATCCGCCCGTTATCCGCCGCTACAATACGCCGCGCGACGAAATGGCCGGCATCACCACCGAAGTGGAAAAGGTCCTTGCGCAGGGCGTGCTGCCCGGCAAGATCGCCATCATCTATAAAGAGAACAAGTACGGGGAAGAGCTGGCGCAATATTTCCGTCTCAAAAAACTTCCCTTCTTTTCCAAACGCAACATCAACCTGCTGGAGCTGCCCTTCGCAAAAAAGATCATCCACCTCCTGCGGTACATCGCCTGCGAGCTGGAAACGCCCTACAGCGGCGACGATCTGCTGTTCGAGATCATGCACTACGACTTCTACAAAGTGCCGCCCATAGAAGCCGCGCGCATCAGCATCGAAGTGGCGGAAAAAGGGTACAGCGAAAAAACTTCCATCCGCAAATACCTCCAGGACTGGAACAAGACCCGCAACCCGACGCTGTTTTCGCTCGCCCCCCACGAAGCCGCCATGCGGCTCGGCAACCTGCTCGAAAAATGGATCGCGGACGCGCATAACATCACCTTGCAGGAGCTGTTCGCCAACATCGTCAGCGAAGGCGGCATCCTCTCCTACATCATGGCCTCGCCGGAAAAGATCTGGCTGATGAAAATACTGCAGGCCCTGTTCGACTTCGTTAAGGACGAAACGCACCGTCACCCCGAAATGACCATCGTGACCCTTATGGAAACGGTGGACCTGATGGAGCACAACGGTCTTGCCATCCCGCTGGTACAGGTTTCCGGCAACGAAAAAGGCGTGAACCTGCTTACCGCGCACGGCGCGAAAGGGCTGGAATTTGAATACGTATTCCTTGCCGGCGTCAATTCGCATCTCTGGGAAAAAAAGAGAAAGAACGCGGCCGGCTTTTCTTTCCCCGACACCGTATTCACCACCGAAGCCACCTCCACCGACGAGCAGGAGCTGCGCCGGCTTTTCTACGTAGCCATTACCCGCGCGGAAAAACATCTCTATATCAGCTATCCCGAATTCAGGCAGGACGGCAAGCCGCTGGAGCCGAGCATGTTCATCAGCGAGATATTGCAGGCCCACATCCTGCCCGAACATAAAATGGACATCCCGGAAGAAACGCTGTTCGAGTTCGAGGCATTGCAATACAGCAAGGAGCTGGCGCCGGAGATCGAAAAGGTGGACCAGCTGTTTATCGACAGCCTGCTGAGCGGTTTTACCATGAACGTGACCGCGCTGAACAATTACCTGCGCTGCCCGCTGGCCTTCTATTACCAGAACCTCGTGCGGGTGCCCACCGGCCGCTCCGAAAATACCGAGTTCGGCTCCGCGGTGCATTTTGCGCTGGAAAAGCTGTTCCAGAAAATGCAGGAGAACGGCGCTTTCCCGGCCCGGGAAGAGTTCATCAAAGACTTTAAGTACAGCATGCTGCGCAACCGGGAATGTTTTACCAAGGAGGCATTTAAAAGAAGGATGGAATATGGGGAAGACATTCTCGCGGCGTATTACGACGAATATATCCATAAATGGAACACCGTGGTGAGCATCGAAAGGAACGTGCGCAACGTGGTGGTGAACGGGGTGCCGCTCAAAGGCAAGATCGACAAGCTGGAATTTAACGGCAACGAAGTGAACGTCGTGGATTACAAAACGGGCGATTTTGAAAAAACGAAAAAAGTATACCGCAAATTCGACGCGCCGAACGAGCGCGACCCCAATGGCGGGGACTATTGGCGGCAGGCCGTATTTTATAAAATTTTGTTAGATAATTATAAACAGAAGAACTGGCAGGTGGTTAGCACGGAATTTGATTTCGTAGAGCCCGACAAACAAAAAGGATATCAAAAGGAAAAGATCACCATCCGCCCGGAAGACATCGCCACCGTCAGCCAGCAGATCAAGGACAGCTGGATAAAGATACAGAACAAGGAATTTTATACCGGCTGCGGCAAGGAAGATTGCAAATGGTGCGGCTTCGTGAAGGACAACAAGCTGGAGATCGCCCTGCACGACCTCGTGGATGAAGAAGATGAATAATGAACAACAAACAGTAAGTTTGCAAATAATTTAATTCTCAGACAGGAATCATGAATCAGAACATGCGTGGCTGGACAGTCGTTTCATTGCTCGTGCTGGCTATATGCAGCTTTTTTACGCGCTGCGCGAACATCGTGCCGCCGGGCGGCGGCCCGCGGGACACCCTGCCCCCGGTGCTGGTGAACGTTACGCCCGCGGATTCCACGCTGCGGTTCAAATCCAACAAGGTCGTGTTCCACTTCAACGAATACGTGGAGCTGGACAACGTGATCGAAAAGCTGATCGTGTCGCCCAACATGAAACGCACGCCGGTGATCACCGCCAAGCTGCGCGTAGTGACCCTTGAGATCAAAGACACTCTTCAGCCCAATACCACTTACACCTTTAATTTCGGCGACGCCGTGAAAGACGTGAACGAGCGCAATCCCATCGTGGATTTCCAGTACGTGGTATCTACCGGCGATTATATGGACTCCCTGGAGCTGACCGGCAAAGTGCTGATCGCGGAAAGCGGAAAACCCGACAGCAACATCGCCGTAATGCTGTACGGCAACCTGGAAGATTCCGTAGTGTCAAAGGAAAAACCGCTTTACCTCGCCAAGTCCAAAGGCGACGGCAGCTACCGCTTCAGGAACCTGAAACCCGGCACCTACCGGCTTTTTGCGCTGAAGGAAGAAGACCGCGACTATCAATACACCCAGCCGGACGAGCTGATCGCCTTTTCGGACAGCCTGATACGGCTGGACGGGAATATCAGCGACCAGAACCTCTCACTGTTCAACGAAGTGGATACCGCCACGCTGTACGACGAAGAGCCCGAAGTAACGGAACCCGAGCCGGAGCGGAACAGGGACAAGGACAAAAAGCCGCGGAAACCTCGCCTGCAGGTCGGCTTCAACCTCAACGGGGGGCAGCAGGAGCTGGGGGATTCCCTCGTCATGAACTTCAACTTCCCCATCCGCAGTCTCGACACGCTGCAGATCGGGCTGTATGAAGACACGACCCGCAAAAAAGTGCCTTTCACGCTTCACCCCGCCGATACCCTCGCCAAATCGTTCAAGCTCGCGTACGACTGGAAACCCGGCAAACCTTACGAGATCATTCTCCCCGCCGGTTTCGCCACGGACACTTCCGGCCTGCAAACCGCGAAGGCGGACACCGTAAACTTCACCGCGAAAAGCCTGGACGACTACGGCACCGTAAAAGTGGACCTCACCATCAGCGACAGCGCCCGCAACGTGCTGCCCCAAAGCGATACCAGCTACCAGCTCGTGGTACAGCTCGTTTCCGGCACGGACATCAAATACAGCGGCGTGGCCGTGGACGGCAAATGGGAACGCGGGCTGATACAGCCCGGCGAATACCAGATCAGGGTGGTGGCGGACCGCAATAAGAACGGCGTATGGGATACCGGCTCCTATTACGGCGTGCCCCGCAAGCAGCCCGAGATCGTATTTTCGTTCAAGGAACCTATCAACATCAAAAAGAACTGGACGGTAAGCCCATCGGTCAAACTATAGCGTTTATCCGTAATTTTGCACAATGATCTTCTCTTCCGCATTGATCGAAAATGCCGTAAATGAATTTGCAAGGCTTCCGGGCGTAGGCAAAAAAACCGCTTTGCGGCTGGTGCTGCACCTGCTGAAGCAGGACACCGCACAGGTAGAGCAGTTTTCCGAAACCATCGCCCGCATGCGCCGCCAGATCAAATTTTGCCGGCATTGCCACAATGTGTCCGACGAAGACGTGTGCAGCATCTGCGCCAACCCTTCCCGCAACCGGCAGCTGGTGTGCGTGGTGGAAAGCATCCGCGACGTGATCGCCATCGAAAATACACAGCAGTTCAACGGCACGTACCATGTGCTGGGCGGCATCATCTCCCCCATCGACGGCATCGGGCCGGACCAGCTGCAGATCCATTCCCTCGTGGAAAGGGTGCAGCAGCAGGGCATCGAAGAGGTGATCATGGCGCTGAGCCCCACCATCGAGGGCGACACCACCATTTATTACCTGTCCAAAAAGCTGAACGACCGGCCGGTGAAGATCACCACCATCGCGCGGGGCATCGCCTTTGGCGGCGAGCTGGAATACGCAGACGAAATGACGCTGGCCCGCTCCCTCACCAACCGCCTGCCGCTGGAAAACTACCTTCAGCAGGGGAAATAATTCCTTCTTTCCCAAAATCCGCCAGGATAATTATCTTTATATCACGTAATCATATTCGAACCGCTCATCTCCAAACCACCGCATTATGTTCAAATTAGCAATGCTCTCCGTCCTGTTCTCCTTTTTTGGAAACGTGTACGACTTCAAGGTCGATGCGCTGGACGGCGGGAAGATCGATTTTTCCAGATACAAGGGGAAAAAGATCCTGATCGTGAATACGGCCTCCATGTGCGGCAACACGCCGCAATACGCCGCGCTGGAAAAAATATATAAAAAGTACAAGGGCAGGCTCGTGATCGTAGGGTTCCCCGCCAACAACTTCGGCGGGCAGGAGCCGGGCTCCAACGCGGAGATCAAGGCGTTCTGCACAAAAGAGTACGCCGTAACCTTCCCGATGGCGGCGAAGATCTCCGTAAAAGGCGCGGACATCCACCCGCTGTACCAGTGGCTGATAGCCGAAAGCAAGGCAAAACAGCTTTCTCCCGAAGAAGTGACCTGGAATTTCCAGAAGTACCTGCTGAACGAGAAAGGCGAGCTGGTGGCCGTTTTCAAGCCCCGCACGCAGCCTGATTCGCCGGAAGTGATAGAGGCGATTGAAAAACATTAACCGAATATGCTAAAAGATCTACTGAAACGTTTCACAGCCATCGGCTGCGCCAGCCTGTTGCTGTCCGCCTGCTCCGATTATGATCCCGCTGCCTTGCTGAATTGCGAAAAAGCCGCTTTTAACCTGTCCGACAGCACCGCCGTTCACTCCCTCAAAATGCTCAGCGCGAACATGCTGCGCAACCAGGACCTGAAGCTGCTGAGCATGGAAGCCTACCTGCAGGACAGTGTGCGGGTGATCCTCAATCTCTCCGACGCGAGCTACGACGATCAGGGATTGCAGAACGACAGCCTGCATACCGGCGAGTATACCTTTTCCCCCCGCCAGTCCGGCCCCAACACCGGGAAAGTATTGCTGGGGCTGAAGGACGGCAAGGATTACAAATTCCTCACCACCGATACTTCCTCCGTCACCATCCTGGAGATAGACGTGGCGAACCGCAACGTTTCCGGCGCTTATTATATCGAAACCGTAAACCCTTCCAGGAAACTTTACGGCGGTTTCAGCAAAGTGTGTTTTCAGTCCATCCAATAATGCCGTATTTTTACGGTCATGTTTTTCTCTGATATTATCGGGCAGGAAGCGGCGCGCGACCAGCTGCTGAACGCCGTGGAACAAAACCGGCTGAGCCACGCCATGATACTGCTGGCCCCCGAAGGCGCCGGCGGGTTGCCGGTGGGCCTGGCTTTCGCGCAGTACCTCGTTTGCGAGAACCGGCAGGCCAATGACTCCTGCGGGCAATGCGCCGCCTGCAAAAAAGCCGCGCAGTACATTCACCCTGACATTCATTTCTCCTACCCAGTGATCCCGCGCAAAACGGGCGATAAACCCATCAGCACCGATTATATCGCCGAATGGCGGGAATATATCGCGCAGCAGCCTTACGGCAATGCGTACGACTGGCTGCAGTTCATCGGCGCGGAAAACAAGCAGGGCAACATCACCGCCAACGAATGCTCGGACATCATCCGCAAGCTGAACCTCAAAAGTTTTGAAAGCAAATTCAAAATACTGCTCATGTGGATGCCGGAATACCTCGGCAACGAAGGCAACCGGCTGCTGAAGCTGATAGAGGAGCCGCCGGCCAACACCGTGTTTATACTCGTGGCCGAAAACCAGGAGCAGATACTGGCTACCATCCTTTCGCGCACGCAGCTCGTGAAAGTTCCGCCGCTGCCAAAACAGGCGGTCGTAACGGCCCTGACGCAGCGTAATGACGTGCCCGAGCCCCGGGCGAGACAGATCGCCACCATCGCCGCGGGCAATTACCGCGAGGCTTTGCAACTGCTGCAACACGGGGAAAACGATTATCATGAATTGTTGCGCACCTGGCTCAATTGCATCTTCATGCAAAACCGGCAGGGGTTGCAGGACTGGGTGGAGCATATGGCCAGCGCCAAAATGGGCCGCGAGAACCAGAAACAGTTCCTCCGGTACTTTATCAACGTGCTGGAGCACAGCCTGCGCGTGCAGTACATGGACCGGAGCCACCTGGCCTTTTCCGACGAGGAGGTTGATTTTGCGGAAAAGCTGAAAAAGCTGGCGAACCTCGGGCAAATGGCGGACATTGCCGAAGAGCTGGACAACGCCTATTACCATATCGAGCGCAACGCGAACGGCAAGATCCTCTTCCACGCGCTTTCCATCCGCCTCCAGTACATTTTCAAGGGACGCCAGCTGCCCGTTTAGCTGTCAACTTTTTGCCGTACCTTTGACCCTTATTTCCCTGTACGTCTTTGTGAATCTGGAAGTAAATATGTACTTTTAGTGACCTGGCATTGCAGGAATAACTATTTTTTAAAATAATAAACCAAAATAATATGGCTTGTGCCGGATGTGGTACGGGTGCGGATGGGAAGCCGGCGGGATGCAAGAGTAACGGAGGCTGCAGCAGTGGCGGATGTAACAGGTTGAATGTTTTCGACTGGCTGTCCAATATTCCCTTGACCGATAGTTTAGCACCATTTGACATCATAGAAGTAAGTTTTAATAACGGCAGTCGCAAGGATTTCTTCAGGAACTCCACCAAACAGGTCTTCGAAAAGGGAGAAATGGTGGCGGTGGAAGGGATCAGCGGTTTTGACGTGGGTATGGTGAACCTTACGGGGGAACTGGTGAAGCTGCAGATGAAAAAACGGCGGGTGGAAGATACGCCCGAAGTGAAAAAGCTGCTGCGCCGCGCCTCTACGGAGGACATGAACCGCATGTCCGAGAACAAAAAACGCGAAACCGAAGCCCTTATAAAAGCGCGGGCCATCGCCCGCAGCATCGGCCTGGAAATGAAGCTCGCAGAAGTGGAGATCCAGGCGGACGGCCGGAAGGCTACTTTCTTTTACACGGCTGACGACCGTGTGGATTTCCGTGAGCTCATCAAGATATATGCCTCCGAATTCAGGGTGAAGGTGGAAATGCGCCAGATCGGCGCCCGCCAGGAAGCCGGGAAAGTAGGCGGCATCGGCAGCTGCGGCCGCGAGCTTTGCTGCTCCACCTGGCTCACCGACTTTAAGTCCGTGAACACTACCGCCGCCAGGTACCAGAACCTCTCCATCAACCAGGCAAAACTTTCCGGCCAGTGCGGCCGTCTCAAATGCTGCCTGAACTATGAGCTGGACACTTACCTGGACGCGCTGAAAGATTTCCCCGACGACTGCGATACCATTGAAACTGCCAGCGGCAATGCTACCCTGCAAAAACGCGACATTTTCAAGAACCTCATGTGGTATTCCTACGACAACAGCAATAAACAATACCCGCTGACCATCACGCGCGTGAAGGAAATCCGCCAGCTGAACAGGCAGGGCATCAAGCCGGAAGAGCTGAAAGCCGTGGAAGTGGTGACCTCCAAATCCGCCGCGAAAGACGTGGACCTCGGGTTTGCCGACGTAGTGGGCCAGATCAGCCTGCGCTCGCTGGAAAAAGCGTCGCAGAAACGCAAACAGAAGTCAAAAGAAAAACACCAGAAAGATAAACAGAAAGGCGGTCAGCCTGCACAACCCGGCGGCGGCGCACAGGCGCGCGGCCCGAAAGAGCAGCGCCCGCAAGGCGGCGGCCAGCAAAAAGGCCGTGGCGACCAGAAGCCCCGCGACCAGCGCGGCGAACCCCGCGGCGATCAGAAGCCGAGGGAACAACGTCCGCCCCGCGGCGAACAAAAACCGCGCGAAGGGCAGCCAAGACAAGGCGGTGAACAGCGAGGCGGCCAGCCGAGACAGCAGGGCGAGCAAAAACCACGCGAACCCCGTGAAGGCGGTCAGCCCAGGCAAGGCGGCGAACAGCGAGGCGGGCAACCGAGACAACAAGGTGAACAAAAACCCCGCGAAGGCCAGCCAAGGCAGCAGGGCGGCGAGCAAAAGCCGCGCGAGCCCCGCGAAGGCGGCGGCCGCAACCGTAACCGCCCCCCGCGGAAACCCGACAACAAACAACCGGATAAACAATAAAACCGTTATTGTACCGTATATAGTAGAGGCGCTCTTGTAGCGTCTCTACGTTTATTATCCCAGCATGATCGGATTTCCTCCCCGATATGGCGCCACCATCTCCGTTGAAAACCGCAGTTCCGCGGAACGGCTCATTATTTTCTGGACGGCCGTTGAAAAGCTCGGCTGGCAGCTCAGCGAAGTTACGCCGGACAGCATCACCGCGTTCACCAACTTCAGCCTCCGCTCCTGGAACGAACAGGTAAGCATCCGTTTCACCCCCGAAGGCACGGACCTTTTCAGCGTGTCCACCGGCATGCAGGTGCTGGATTTCGGCAGGAACCGGCAGAACGTAAAACGGCTGCTGAAAACGGTTGCTGCAATTGCAGCGGAAACTTCCCCGGAAACATTGCTGGAGCTGTACGAAGAAAGACGGCAGCACATCCGCCCGGAAGGCGAAAGCATTCACCTCACTCATAGCCGCCCCGTGGTGGCGGGTTTTATGCAGGTGTTCAAACCCGTGAAAGGATATTTCATCACCCCTATCATCATCGTGCTGAACGTATTCGTGTTCCTGCTGCTCACCAACAAATGGCTTTTCCCGCAAAGCAGCGGCTGGGCGCCGAATCAGCAGGTGCTGGAGCAGGCCGGCGCGAGCTTCAAGCCGCTCACGCTTTTTGGCGAGCCCTGGCGGCTGGTGGCTTCCGCCTTTCTCCACATGGACGTGCTGCACCTGTTCTTCAACATGTACGGCATCATGGTCTGCGGCATTTACCTCGAGCCGCTGCTCGGGCGCTGGCGCTTCCTGGCGGTGTACCTGCTTTGCGCCGCCATGGCCAGTATTAGCAGCCTCTGGTGGTACGACATCACGCCCACGCTCGGCGCTTCCGGCGCGGTGTTCGGGCTTTGCGGCTTCATCATCACCCTGTCCCTCCACCGCTTCCTGCAGGCCGGCGAGCGGAAAGCGCTGCTCACCAGCGTCGGGCTGTACATCCTGCTGAACCTTTCCACCATTTTCCTCAGCACCAACTTCGATCATGCCTCGCATATCGGCGGCTTGCTGGCGGGTATGCTGCTGGCGCAGCTGCTTTATCCCGGCCTGCAAAAAAACGCCACCCGCAGGGCAATGCTCCGCAGCACCGCGCTGGCAACGGGTTTGATGCTGGCCGTTATTTCAGCCGTGTATGTGCTGCTGCCGAGGGACGTGAACGATTATATGGAAAAAAGGGCGCGCATGGACGAGAATTACATCCTTGCATCGGGCGTGTACCGCGTGAAGTCCGACGAGGAAAAAATGAACTGGCTGAAGAACTACGCCATTTATTATATGGACGAGAACCTGCGCATCATGGACGAGGTGGACCGGCTGTCGCTGAGCTACGACTCCCGGCAGCAGAACAAGCTGCTGCGCAAATTGTACGTTACCCGCAAAAACCTGTTCACCTGGAACTACCGCACCCTGCAGGAAGGCCGCAACCGCTACGACCGGCAGATCATCCAGGCGGTGCATGAGCTGGAAGAAATGCACCGGCAACTGAATTACTGATCTTACTTTTCGTCCTGGAAATAAAGCTTGTAATAATTCATGTTCCTTTCTTCGTCGTACCCCCGCTCGATCATTTCGCGGTTGCCGTGGATGTATACGTGGAAGTTTTTGTCCAGCTTCAGGATACTTTTGAAAAACTTCTGCTGCTTTTTGACGGCTGGGTTGGAGATGTCGAATTCGTCCGGCACGTCCAGCCGGTATTCGTCGCGGAAATGCTCGCGGTAATTGCGAAAAGCGTCCACCGCATCAGGATGGCCCAGCACTTCTTCAGCAAATTCGTCCATCTGGAACTGTTCCTTTTCCTTAAAATAGGTCGCTGATTTTTTCAGCAGGTCGATCTGGTCCACGCGGTTCATTTCGAACTCTTCGGGCAGCTTCTGCTGGATGAATTGCTGGCAGAGCGTTACCATCGTTTCCGTCTGGTGATAGCTGTCCGCCTTTCTTTCCACTTGCAGGAAAGCGTCCTTCCAGTACACCGCTTCGTTTTTGCTGTTGCTGTCCACGATGCTCACCTTGTAGCCTTCCTCCTGCCCGATGTTGAATACGAGGCAGCCTTTGTCGAGCTTGTTGATATTGATGCCGTCGTCGTAGTTCAGCTCGTAGTTCTCGTCGTGCAGGTATACTTTCAGGTAAGTGTCGCGGTTCTCGGATTTAAAGATGCCGATGGCCTCCACTTCCTCCCCGTCCACCTGGCATTTTGAAAAATGGACGACGTACAGCTCCCCGCCTTTGATCTTCGGGTGGGTGGATACTTTATACAGATGTTTGGCGATGTTGACGGATTGTTCCTGGAAACTTTCATGGTCTTCGAAAATGAGGCTGCAGTATTTGAACACCTCGTTCAGCTGCAGGTCCGCGTCGTGGGTGAAGCGGAAATACTCCGCGTTGTTCGTGAACGGCTGGATAAAATAACTGAGCAGCAGGTTGCCGATGGTTTCGTCCTTCAGCTCCAGCGGCTGCTGCGACAGCACGAGGGGATCTTCGTTGGAAGCGTTGCCCACTTTATGGATCGTAAGCCTTTCCAGGTCTTTGATATCTGATACGTGAATCATACGGGCTGCAAATTAGGCGCATTTAAGATTTTCCGCGAAAAAAATTAATTTCCCGTTATGAAATACCTGCTTTCCTTCCTGCTGCCCGCTTCGCTGGCGGCCTGCGCCCAGGAACCTTTATATACCGCGAAAGACCTGACGGCGGAGAACATGTTCTCCACCAATATCGAAGGCCCCGGTTTCGATAAGGCGGGCAACCTGTACGTGGTGAATTTTGTAAAGGACGGCACCGTGGGCAGGATCAGCACGAAAGACGGCAGCGGCGAAGTGTTCGTAACCTTGCCGGAGGGCAGCATTGCCAACAGCATACAGTTCACTTCCGGCGGGGATATGCTGCTGGCGGATTTCAAAGGGCATAACGTGCTGAAGGTGGACATGGGCACGCGGGCCGTTTCCGTATATGCGCATTCCGACCGGTTCAACCAGCCGAATGATATTTGTATCAACCGGGAAGACCGGGTGTTCGCTTCCGACCCGGACTGGAAAAACGGGACCGGGCAGCTCTGGCGCGTGGACAGGGACGGGAAAACCACGCTGCTGGCGGAGAACATGGGCACGACGAACGGCATCGCCCTGAGCCCGGACGAAAAAATACTTTATGTGAACGAAAGCGTGCAGCGCAAGGTCTGGAAATTTGATGTGGATGCGGAAGGGAATATTTCCAACAAACGGCTTTTCGCGGAATTCCCGGATTTTGGTTTTGATGGGATGAAGTGCGACAAGGCCGGGAATGTTTACGTGACGCGTTACGGCAAAGGCACGATCGTGGTGCTTTCGCCGGAAGGCAAGCAGCTGCGGGAGATCGCGCTGAAGGGAAAATCGTGCAGCAACCTGGTGTTTGGCGGGAAGGATGGGAGGACGGTGTTTGTGACTTTGCAGGACAGGAAGTGTATGGAGACGTTTAAAGTCGAGATTGCGGGGAAAGGGTTTTAGGGGGAAGGTGTTAACACCTGCAGAGCAGTCTCGCTGGAAAATGACGCCTATTCCCGGAAGGTGTTAACACCTTCCGCTGCAAGCACAAAAAAAGCCGCCCGACCGGACGGCTTTCCATATAACAAAGTTTCAAAAATCACGTATTCAATCCCCCGCAAACGCTCAGCACCTGCCCCGTCACATACGCCGACATTTCAGACGCCAGGAACAAACACACATTCGCGATATCTTCCGGCGAACCGAATTTGCCCAAAGGAATTTTATCCAGGTAGGCCTTCGCGCCGTCGCCGTCTTTCAGGTAATGCGTCATGTCCGTTTCCACGAAGCCTGGGGCCACCGCGTTCACGCGGATGTTGCGGCTGCCGATCTCCTGCGCGATGGATTTCGAAAAACCGATAATGCCCGCTTTGGACGCCGCATAGCTGCTCTGTCCCGCGTTGCCCACCATACCGATGATGGAGCTCATATTGATGATGCTGCCGCTTTTGGCTTTCATCATCGGCCGCATCACCAGCTTGGTCATATTAAAAACGCTCTTCAGGTTCACGGCCATCACTTCGTCCCACTGTTCGGGGCTCATACGAAGCAGCAGGTTATCTTTCGAAATGCCTGCATTGTTCACGCAAATATCTACCGTCCCAAACTCTTTCACCACGTCGTTCACCAGCGCTTCACAATCTTCCCACACGCCGGCATTGCTTTTGTACGCTTTCGCCTTCACGCCTTTTTCGGCGAGCCTCGCTTCCAGGGCCTTTGCTTTCTCATCTGAACTCACATATGTAAACGCGACGTTGGCGCCTTCTTCAGCAAATTTCAGCGCGATAGCCTCCCCGATGCCGCGGCTGGCTCCCGTTACGATGGCTACTTTGTTCTCAAGTAATTTCATTGTTGTCTGATAGGTTTTAGCTTTAGTATGATGGACGAAGGTAATGGAAATTATCCCTCCGCCTGGTGTTTTCCGACAAACCGGAGAATTTCCTCCAGTACGTTCCGCTCGTTGTTGAGCCGCGGAACCTTATGCTGACCGCCCAGCTTGCCTTTGCTTTTCAGCCATTCGGTAAACGTGCCCGGCGCCATTACATGCACCGTAGGGCGGTGCAGCGCGATGTCCTTATGCCGTTTGGCCTCGTAATCCGAGTTGATGGTCTTCAGCGTGTCGTCGAGCACGGTGATAAAACGTTCCAGGTCCGCCGGCGCCTGCTCGAACTCGATCAGCCATTCATGGCCGCCGTTGCCGGTTTCGCTGAAATAGACCGGCGCCGCCGTGTAATCGTTCACGATAGCCCCGGTGATGCCGCAGGCCTGCGCGATGGCGTTGTCCGTATTGTCCACGATCAGCTCTTCGCCGAATGCGTTGATGAACGATTTGGTGCGGCCGCTTACGCGGATGCGGTACGGTGAAAGGGATACGAACTGGATCGTGTCGCCCACGATGTAACGCCACAGGCCGCCATTGGTGCTGATGACGAGCGCGTAATTTTTGCCCGTCTCCACTTCGTGCAGCTGCAGCGTGCGCGGGAACTCTTTGCCGTATTCCTCC
>CBINIO010000025.1:0-16991 GCA_966250725.1 uncultured Chitinophaga sp. | reverse complement strand
ATACCCGCTCGAAAAAATGCAGGAAGTGATCGACCGGCTCATCCGCGAAGAGAACGTCGAGATCCTGTTGTTTGGCGGCGGGAAAGAAGAAACCGGCAAGCTGGAACAGCTGGCGGAAGGCCGGCCGCAGCTAAAGGTAATGGCGGGGAAATACAGTCTGGGCGAAGAGCTGCGCATCATCAGCGGTTTGTCGCTGATGGTCAGCATGGATTCGGCGAACATGCACCTGGCGTCGTTGTACGGTGTGCCGGTAGTGTCCGTATGGGGCGCCACGCACCCCTTTGCGGGGTTTATGGGTTTTGGGCAGAAAGAAGAAAATGCGGCGCAGATCGAATTGTATTGCCGGCCTTGTTCGGTATTCGGCAACAAACCCTGCTTCCGCGGGGACCATGCCTGCATGCAGCAGCTGGCGCCGGAAAGGATCGTGGAGAAAGTGCGTGAAATACTGGCCGAGCGGCCATCCGCCTGATTTTTAGGGAAAAAAACGGCAAGTTTTTTGGAAGAAATGGAAAAAAGTCTACTTTTGCAATCCCAACGAACGATTGCCCCATAGTATAATGGTAGTACGACAGATTTTGGTTCTGTTTGTCTAGGTTCGAATCCTGGTGGGGCAACTACCTCAAACCCGCTACAGCAACATGTTGTAGCGGGTTTTTTAATTACCCCCGTTCCCGTTTTTTTGAAACATCCCTTACCGCAATTCCCGCAGTTCCACCTTGCCCGCCTGTACATTCAAATGATGCATGACGCCGCACTTCAACGCATAGTTATTCCGCTGATGCCCTACCGGGAAATTGAAACATACAGGGTAGCTGAAATCACTGACTCTTTGCAGCACCATATCATTCACCGTATGCCCGAACTCTTCTCCCGGATCATCCGGTTTGATGCGGTTAAAACCGCCGATGATCAGCCCGGCCAGGTTGTCGAACTTATGCGAGCGGCGCAGGTTGCCAAGCATGCGGTCGAGGCTGTAGAGATATTCTCCCGCATCTTCCAGGAAAAGTATCTTCCCCACCGTATCTATTTCCGAATCCGTGCCGGACACGCTTTGTATCATTGACAGGTTGCCGCCGATGAGCACGCCGCTGGCCGTGCCGGTGCGGTTGCTGTTTTCCGGCGCGGCCGAATATCGCATAGGCGTTCCCGTTAGTGCCTCCCGGATGGATTCGATGGTGTCTTTCATCTCCGCATCCGCCTGCGTCATATCGTCCGGGAAGCTGTTGCACATTTTGGAATGGATGGTAGCGATGCCAAAATGCCGGTTGATATGGCAATGCAGCACGGTAATATCGCTGAAGCCGATCACCCATTTAGGCCGTTCGCGGAACCGGCTGAAATCCAGCTGGTCGACGATACGCGCGCAGCCATAACCGCCGCGCCCGCACATGATGGCCCGTATGTTTGGATCGTCGAGCATCGTTTGCATGTCCTGCCGCCGCTCTTCGTCCGTGCCGCCGAAAGTATGATCGCGTTTGCCGACCGTGCTGCCGGCGGCGACTTTGAAACCCCAGCTTTCCATCATGCGAACGGCCGGTTGTATTTCTTCCGCGGTAATATAACCTGCGGGGCAGGTGATGCCGATGGTATCGCCGGGCTTCAGATAGGGCGGTACCTGTAAAGGCGCGGTGGCAGCGCGCGGAGCGGCCGCCGGGGATAAGCTGTCGAGCAGCGGTACGCCCAGCATGGCCGACAGGAAATGTTTGCGGTTCATTTAATTAATGTACTCATTTTTGGGTGAATTGCCGGTTCTTATGTTGAGAGTGATGGATGCGTCCGGATAATGGCGCGGGCTTGATCATGTTCATGATGCCGGCGGGAGCCAATTCCGATTTCGGAAATCTTTCGTATTTTTTCAGCGATGATCCCCCTGAAAAGACTACTCCCGGTGCTATGCCTGCTGTTGTGCTGCCACGCGGCCGCGGCCGGCGGCCCTTTGTGGCTGCGCTACCCGGCCATTTCGCCGGATGGCGGGACCATCGCGTTCAGCTACCGCGGGAATCTTTACAAAGTGCCCGCCACAGGTGGCACGGCCATCCCGCTTACGATGGACGGCGCGGGGAACCGCCTGCCGGTATGGAGCCGCAACGGATCGATGATCGCTTTTGCAGGCAACCGCTCGGGGAATTTTGACGTGTATGTGATGCCCTCGGCAGGCGGCGAGGCCAAACGGCTTACCTGGCATTCCGCCGATGAAATGCCGTACGACTTCCCTGATAACGGCGTAGTGTTCGGCGCCGTGCGGCTGGACGGGCCGGAGAACCGGCAGTTCCCTTCCGACGCATTGCAGGAGCTGTACATCGTACCCGCAGCGGGAGGGCGCGTAAGGCAATTGCTGACCACGCCGGCGGAAGATGCGAAGCTCAGCGCGGACGGGCGTTATATTCTCTACCACGACCGCAAGGGCCGCGAAAATATCTGGCGCAAACATCAAACCTCTTCCATCGCGCGCGACATATGGCTGTACGATTCGAAAACAGCGCAGCACCGGAAGATCAGCCTGTTTGCCGGTGAAGACCGCAGCCCCGTATGGGCGGGCGGGAACAATATTTTTTATCTCAGCGGGCAGAGCGGCAGCTTCAACGTTTTTAAGGCTGCTGTTGACGGGAAAAGCGAACCGCAGCAGGTGACGTTTTTAAAAGATCATCCCGTGCGTTTTCTCAGCATCGCCGAGAACGGCACGTTATGTTTTGGCTACAACGGCGAGATATACGTGAAAACCAAAGATGGCAATCCTTCCCGGCTGAACGTGCATATCCCTGCTGCGGGTAAGAACGAAGATGAAATACGGATACCTTACCCGGAGATCACCGAAATGGCGGTATCGCCTACGGGCAAAGAGATCGCGTTCATCATGCGCGGCGAAGTATTTGCCGGCAGCACGGAAGGCGATATGGTGAAAAGGATCACACGCACACCGGGCGCGGAAGCCGGGCTGAGCTTCTCGCCGGACGGGCAGGCATTGATATACGCGGGCGAGCGCAACGGGCGCTGGAATATTTACCGTTCGGAGATAACGCGGAAAAAAGAGCTGTATTTTTTCAACGCTACCAGGCTGAAGGAAACGGCGGTGATCGCGAACGGGCATGAGAATTACCAGCCGCAGTTCTCGCCGGACGGCAGCATGATCGCATACATAGAAGACAGGGCCACGTTGAAGATCTTCAACACCGCCACGCAACAAAGCCATACCATTCTCGGCCGGGATAAACTGTACAGCCGCAGCGATTTCGACCAGCACTTCGAATGGAGCCCGGACAGCCGCTGGCTGCTCGTGAAATACAACGGGAACGGCAACGACGAAATAGGCATCATCGCCGCATCGGGAAAAGAAAAGCTGCAAAACCTTACCCGCAGCGGTTACAGCGACACCAGGCCGCAATGGGCCATGAACGGCGCGATGATGATCTGGCAAACCGACCGCAACGGCCTGCACAGCTACGCCAACAGCAGCACGCGGCAAAACGATGTGTACGCGCTTTTCTTCGACCGCGGCGCATGGAAAGATTTTAATCTGGACAAGGACGAAGCCGCATTGCAGGAAGAGCTGCGCGCCCAAATGCCGCGGGCCGGCGCAGGAAAAGAGAACGGCATCGACTGGGAAGGGCTGGAGCTGCGAAAAACAAGGCTGACCACGCACCCGTCGCTGTTAGGCAGCGCGGTGGTGGACAAGGCCGCCGGAACGCTCTATTACCTCGCGAAACCCGAAAAGAGCTACGACCTCTGGAGCTGCGATCTCCGCACTAAAACAACAAAGCTCCTGCTGCCAAACATCGGCAACGCGTCCATGCAATGGGACCGCGACAAAAAATTCATCTACCTGCTGGCCGGCGGAAAGATCATGCGCATCGACCCGGCGGCCGCCAGCAAGGAAAACATTTCTTTCACCGGCGACATGACCGTGAACGTCGCGGAAGAAAGAAAAGCGATGTTCGAACACGTATGGCGCAGGACGAAAGAAACCTTTTACACCACGGGGTTGCATGGCGTAGATTGGGATGCGCTAAAAAAGAACTACGAAAAATTCCTTCCTTACATCGATAACAATTACGACTTCGCGGAGCTGCTCAATGAAATGCTGGGCGAGCTGAACGTGAGCCATACCGGCGCCAGCTTTAACGAAGAAAAGAAAGACCGCGCCGTTACCGCGTCGCTCGGCGTGTTTTACGATCTCGCGTACGAGGGGCCGGGAATGAGGATAAAGGAAGTGATGGAAGGCGGCCCGCTGGACGATCCGGCTTTCGGCATCGAGCCGGGAACGGTGATAGTATCGATAGACGGTGAACAAATATCCG
Source organism: uncultured Chitinophaga sp. (assembly GCA_966250725.1). GTDB lineage: Bacteria > Bacteroidota > Bacteroidia > Chitinophagales > Chitinophagaceae > Chitinophaga. The sequence continues at coordinate 12,696 of CBINIO010000025.1, read as the reverse complement.
CGGACAGGGATTTTGCGGCTTACCTCGACCGCAGGGCCGGGAAAAAACTGGCGCTTGGCATCCGCACGGGAAACGACGCGCATGTGATACAGGTAAAGCCCGTGTCACCGGAAAAAGAATTCGACCTGCTGTACGAGCGCTGGGTAAAACGCAATGAAACGGAAACGGATAAACGAAGTAACGGCCAGCTGGGATACGTGCATCTTTACAGGATGAACGACGCCGCGTACCGCCGCACTTATGAAGAAGCGCTGGGCCGCTTCCCCGGCCGGAAAGGCATGGTGGTGGACACGCGTTTCAACCGCGGCGGCGATCTTGCATCGGAGCTGATCATGTTCCTCAGCGGCCGGAAGATCCGCGACAATACCAACGATCATTATCTCGTATACAGCGAGCCCGCTTTCCGCTGGACGAAACCTTCCATCGTGCTGGCCTGCGAAGCCAATTACAGCGACGGGCACTGTTTTGTGCACGATTACCAGGAGCTGGACATGGGCAAGCTCGTAGGCATGCCCGTACCCGGCAGCTGCACCTGGATGACCGGGCAAACGCTGCACGACAACGCGATGCATTTCAGCGTGCCCACGCTCGGCGTAAAAGACCTGCAGGGCCGTTATCTCGAAAACTCGCAGACCGAGCCTGATATAAAGGTGATGAACGCGTACGATAAAGTGGCCGCCGGCCGCGATCAGCAGCTGGAAGCCGCCATTCAGGCATTGATGGACGATGTAAGCTCAAACCGTTGACAGGGGAAGACAATAATATCGCCTATTGGGAAGGGATCAGGAAAGGCAACAAACAGGCTTTTTTTGATCTCTACAACAACACTTATTTCCATCTCGTGCGTTTTGGCCTGAAGATCACGGCGAACGACGAGCTGGTGAAAGATTCCGTGACCCAGCTGTTTTTGCAGTTATGGGAAAAACGCCAGCGGCTGAATGCCGTTACGCAGGTGCGCGCCTACCTCTTCACCGCGCTTCGCCGCATGCTGATCGACCAGCTGGAATATCACGCGAAAATCGAGACCGCCATCGAGCGGATGGGGCGGCAGGAAGCCGCCAGCGAGCTGCCTTACGAGGAGATCATCGTAAGGGTGCAGCAGGACGAGGAAATGAAACGCAAGCTGTACCGCGCCATGCAGCAGCTCACGCCCCGGCAAAAGGAGCTGATAGACCTGATGTTCTTTGAAGGCTATAGCTACCGGCAGATCGCGGAGCGGACGGCGCAAAGCGTTAAGACCGTGTATAATACGATGTACAATGCGATCCGGATGCTCCGGGAATTGCTGAAGTGAGAAATCCCAAAAAAAATTCCCCATTCTTTTGGGCAAAATCGTTTTTCCCGCCGTCAGTATGGGAAAGGTGATGTAGCATGAGCGACCAATACCGCAACGCCGAAGATTTTGTCTGTGACGAATCCTTCCAGCGATACTGCCTCGGAACGGACCCGTCCGCCATTACATTCTGGGAAAATTGGATCCGGGAACATCCCGCCGCGTCCGCCGAAATAGCGGAGGCAAAAAAGCTGTTCTTCATGCTCAGCGCCAACCAGGGCAACCTGCAGGAGCAGCTGCGCGAGCTGAAGGACGGTCTGGAACGTTCCATGTTCCTGAAGGAAGAATTCGGCCAGCTCGAAGCCCGCAGCCGCAAACCGCGCAGGATGCTGTACGCCGGCATCGCCGCGTCGGTGCTGATCGCGGCCGGCGCTTTCTTTTTCCTGAACAGGCCCGCCCGTACGCCCCAAGCGCCGCCCGTGGCCGCTACCGTGCAATCCGGCGAAGAGCCGCGAAAAACGCTGATGCTGGCGGACGGTTCGGTGCTTACCATGCGGCATAATACCACCGTTTCCCTCTCCGAAGGCTTCAGCGAAACCAACCGCGTGCTCAGCCTCTCCGGCGAAGCCTTCTTCGACGTAAAACCAGATCCCGCGCATCCTTTCATCGTACATACCCAACACGCCACCATCGAAGTGCTGGGCACCGTTTTCAACGTAAGCGCCTACCCCGGCAACGCCTATACGGAAACGGCCCTGTTCAGGGGAAAAGTGGAAGTGACCTCCAAAGAGGACCCTTCCCGCAAAACCATCCTCCTGCCCAGCCAGAAGCTCGTGATAAAATCAGGCGGCAAAAAAGATACGGCCTTTGCCGTGCATTCGCTGGCGGTGGACCCGGTGGACCATAAAGCAAAAGAGATCGCATGGATCAGGAGCCGGCTGAAGATACAGGACGAATCGCTGGAGCAGATCGCGCGCCGGCTGGAGCAATGGTACGGCATCTCCATCGTCATCACGGACGAAAGCGTGAAACAGTACAGCTATTCCGGTACGTTCGAGAGCGAAACGGTCATCAAGGCGCTGGAAGCGTTGCAGCTGTCTTATCCCTTCAGCTTCGAGGTAGCGCAAAACAGGATCGTGATCAGCAAATAACAAACAACCAGGATCGATTTTATAAAAGGGCGTTGGCGCGCTCTCATCAACCAGGATCAGGAAAAAATAAAAATGGGAAGTGTTGGCGCACTTCCCGGAGTTTAGAAAATGTATAAGGCTATTCACTCACTAAACCGTAACAAAGTTATGAAACTCCCGCTATTGTTGGCTATGAAACTAATTACGCTATTGCTGCTGCTGGGTTTCCAGGTGCATGCCGTAACCGGCAGGGGGCAGGACAAGATCAGCCTCGACCTCCACAAAAGCAGCATCCGGAACGTTCTCAACCAGGTGGAAAAACAAACCAGTTACCGCTTCGTCTATCATACCGGCACGCTGCCCGAAAACCAGCGCGTGAGCATCTCCGTGCGGGACGCGGAGCTGTCGCAGGTTTTGAGCCGCGCATTTGCGGGCCTGGGGCTGAGCTACGTGATCAAGGAAGACAACCTGGTCGTGATCGTTTCCAGCAGCCAGCCTGCCGCCGTTGCCGACAGGATCGTAAAAGGCAGGGTCACCGGTTCTTCCGGCGAGCCGCTGCCCGGTGTGGCCGTTCGCGTAACCGGCACCAGCACGGGCGCCGCTACGGACGGCGACGGGCGCTTCGCCATCAGCGTAGGCGATGCGGTAAAGACGCTCGAATTTTCCCTGCTGGGATTTGTTTCGCAAACCATCACCATCGGCCAGCTCACGGAATTTAACGTGGTGATGCAGCCATCCACCACCAGCCTGGGAGAAGTGGTGGTAACGGGTTACACCGGCTACAACCGCAGCAAATCCGTATCCGCGGCCACTACCGTGGGCGGCGACAAGATCAACGAAGTGCCCGCCGCTACGTTCGAGCAGGCGCTGCAGGGCCGCGTGCCGGGTTTGCAGGTAAACGCGGTATCCGGTCAGCCCGGCACCAGCGCCAATGTTACGCTCCGGGGCATCGGCACCATCGCGGGCAATACCAGCGTGCTGTACGTGATGGACGGCGTGCCTATCGAAGCGGGCGCTTTTCAGTCCATCAACCCCGGCGACATCGAATCGGTGACCGTGCTGAAAGACGCGTCCGCCAAGGCGCTGTACGGTTCGCGGGGTTCCAACGGCGTGATCGTGATCACCACCAAAAAAGGCAAGTCGGGCAAAGTGGCGGTGGAATACCGTTCCCAATACGGCGTTTCAACCCTTACCACGCCCCGTTTCAATATGATGAACTCGAAAGAGAGAAAAGAATTTGAAGAAGGCATCGGCCTGGAAACCGGCGCGGAAGCGGGCCCTTTCTGGACGTATTCCCGGCTCAACCCCGAATATGCGGCCATGACGCCGGCGGAACAGGCCAATGCGGACCGCATCGTGGACAGCCTGCTGCAAATGGATACCGACTGGCGCGATCTTTTTATGCGCAACGGCAAATACATGGAGCAGCAGGTAAGCGCCAGCGGCGGCAATGAAAATATCCGTTTCTATACCTCGCTGAATTATTTCGATCAGCAGGGCCTCGTAAGGGTCTCCGACATGAAACGTTACACCGTAAAAAACAATCTCGACTTCACGGCGGGCAAATTCACCGCCAACCTCAACGCGAACGTAGGGTATTCGAAAAGCAGCTTTATACAGCAGGAAGGCAGCACTGCGGCCAACAACCCGCTGTCCGCCGTGTATTACGCGCTGCCTTACGAATATCCCTACGCGCCTGACGGCAAGCTGGTGACCACCGGCGACGGCGCGGACTATCCCGTGCTGGACCTGCGCGAAGGCAGCGATTCGTACGAAAGAATGCTCAATACCAGCAAAAGACAGGACCAGCTCAAAATGATCATCAGCACCTCGCTCAATTACGAGATCGTAAAAGGACTGGTCGCCAAAACGAGGCTGGGCATAGATTATAAAGACCTGACAACGGAAGACTGGTTCAACCCGGATTCCTACGCAGGTCGCAAAGTATCCAACGGGAACCTGGGGAGTTACGGCGAGGGCGTTTCCCGCCGTACTTCCGTGATTTCCACTTCAGGGCTTACCTGGAACAACGTGTTCAGCGGCAAACACGAGCTGGAAGTATCGGGTTATTTCGAGTATCTCAAAAACACCTACCGCTCTTTTGGTTACACCGGCTACGGTCTTGACCCGCGTTTGCCGCGAACGCCCGCCGGTATCGGCGATCCGGGCACATATACGCCCGTGCTGAGCGGCGGCAAATCTTCCAACGCCACCGCATCGTTCATCGGCCTGCTGCGTTACACGTTCAACAACAAATACACTTTCAACGGAAGCTACCGTTACGACGGCTCCTCGATGGTGCCTGAAAACAACCGCTGGCACGGCTTTTACTCCGCGGGCGTGAGCTGGGAGGCCAAACGCGAAGCTTTCCTGCAGGATGTTGACCTGGTTTCCGCATTGCGTTTCAGGGCCAGCTACGGCACCACCGCGAGCCAGTTCCTCAACGACTTCGCTTATCTCGCCACCTTCGAAAGAGCTTCCTATGGCGGCAACCCGGCCATCGTGCCGAGCCAGCCGGGCAACGCGGATTATGATTGGGAATATGCGAAAGAGCTGAACATCGGTTTTGACCTCGGTCTAACCCGCGGCAACCGCATCCGTTTGACGGCGGAATATTACAACCGCATCACCAGCAATCTTTTTATCGACCAGCGGCTTTCTTTTACCGCCGGCGTGCCCGAAGAAACGCTGCCCATCAGCTCGGGCAAGATGCGCAACAGGGGCGTGGAGATCGATCTGCAGGGAGACGTTGTGCGCAAAGCCGGCCTCACCTGGACCGTGGGCGTGAACATGGCCTACAACAAAAACAAAGTGCTCGACCTCGGCGGCGCGGACGAATTTGAGAACGGGTATACCGGCATCATCCGCGTAGGCCTGCCTTACGGCGCGCATTACGCGCCCAAATGGGCCGGTGTGGACCCGGACAACGGCGACCCGCTGTATTACGACATCGACGGCAAGATCACCACCGAATACGATGCGGCAACCATGAGCGTGGCGGAATTCGGCACTTTTGTTCCCGAGCTTACCGGCGGCTTCAACACCGGTCTTACCTGGAAGAATTTTTATGTGAACGCGCTGCTCAGCTTCAACGCCAAAGTGATGCGTTATAACAACGAAGATTATTTCAACGAGAACCCCAGCTTCATCACCAGCAACCAAAGCGTAAGGCTGCTGTACGACCGCTGGAAAAAACCGGGAGACCAGGCCATACTGCCGCGCATCAGCGCAGACCGCAATTACACTTCGCGCGACATACAGGACGCTTCGTTCCTCCGCCTGCGCAATGCGAACATAGGTTACAACCTGCCGCAGCACGTGCTTGGCAGTCTCCGCATCGTCAAAGGCGCCACGGTCTACGTGCAGGGCCAGAACCTGTTCACCTGGACGAAATGGAGAGGTTTTGACCCGGAGAACGGCAACGAGTACGCCCGTTTCAATTATCCCGCTCCGCGTACGTACGTGGTAGGTTTGAATGTTAACTTTTAATCTTTGCGCAGCATGAAAAAATATCTTCTCTATATAACCGCCGCTTTTTTCACGACCGCCTGCAACAAGCAGTTGGACCTCCGCCCTTCGGACTACATCGATCCCGAAGGCGCTTACCAGAACGTGGAAGACGTGAACCAGGGCCTGCTCGGCGCATATTCCGCGCTGAGCTATTATTCCAGCATCCGCTACACGTCGCTCATCACCGACGAAAACATGCTTCCCTCCGAAAACAGCACCGGCTCCGGCTTTGCGACCCATCGCTGGCAGTACGACGGCAGCTTCCTGCACGATTCCTGGAAAGACAATTACATCGCCATCGACCGGCTGAACAGGGCTTTGAGCGCCTCGCGCGGGGTAGCCGTAAAGTCCGGCGAGCACGAAGCGCTGGCGCAATACCAGGGCGAGCTGCTCGCCCTGCGGGCGTATTGCCATCTTGAGCTGGTGCGCAACTTCGCGGAGAAATACGAGCCCAACGCCATGGGCGTGCCGTATATGGACAGCTCATACATCGGCAAACCCGCCAGGCTGAGCTTTGCGGAAACAATGGCCCGCATCAACGAAGACCTTGCCGAAGCAAAAAAGCTGATCCCGCCCGGCTTCGACGACCGCACCCGCATTACAAAAGCCGCCGTGTCCGCGCTTCAGGCGCGCGTGGCGCTGTATGAAAAGAACTGGGACAACGCCATCACTTATGCCACCGAAGCGATCGACGCGCTGCCGCTGGCGAACCGCACGCAGTTCCCGCAAATATGGAAAGACAACAGCACCGCCGAAGTGTTCTGGAAGCTCAAACGCGTGATCGGCGACGAAGAGATCGGCAACTTTTACACACAGGCCGGTTTCCTCAACAATCCCGCCGGCAGGCGCATCTATTACGCCGCTTCTTTCAAGCTGGTGAACCTGTTCGATAAAACCAACGACATCCGTTTTTCTTCCTACATCACCGTTGACCCGGGCCGTCAGACCGCGGGCAATGTACCGAACGCGGTCACCAAATACGTGGCCGCCAACACCGAAAGCAACCTGGTGGACATCAAGCTGCTGCGCACCGGTGAAATGTACCTCATACGCGCCGAAGCCTATGCTGAAAACGATATGCCCGGTCTTGCCGCGGACGATATCAACGACCTGCGGGCCGCGCGTATAGCGGGTTATACCGCGCAAGCCTTCGCGGACAAGGCGGCGCTGATCAATGCCGTTTACACCGAGCGGTTCAAGGAACTGGCGTTTGAAGGCCACCGGCATTTTGACCTGAGAAGAAGGAACATGAACATTTCGCGCAACCCGGAAGATGCGGTGAACGCGCTGGGCGCGGTACTGCTTACGCCGGAGGATGCAGAGTACGTGTTCCCCATCCCGAACAGCGAGTTGCGCGCTAACCCCAACATCAAACAGAATCCGGGGTATTTGAAAAAATAGGAAAACAGGGCAGGACTGAAACCAGCGGAAGCTATGTCCTGCTTTTAAAAAACTTGTATACCGATGAAAAAAATCCTGACGATATTTTTGATAGGACTTTCAGCATGCGCGCAGAACGGACCGGTGAGAGAGGCGCAGGTAATCGGCGGAAGAACGGCTTCGCTCGGCATCACGGGCGACACTGCGGACGTGGTTACACCCACTCGCGGCGGCGTGGCGCTCATTGGCGGCGGCGGCGATGTGCCGGGCGCGTTCAGGTGGATGATAGACCGCAGCGGCGGCGGAAACGTAGTGGTGCTGCGCGCTTCCGGCAATTACCTGTATAACCGCACGATCGACAGTTTGGGCAGGGTCAGCTCCGTGGAAACCCTGCTCATCGATTCACGCGAAAAAGCAAACGATCCTGAAGTAGCACGCGTGATCCGCAACGCGGAAATGCTTTTTATTTCCGGCGGCGACCAGTCCAACTACATGAATTTCTGGCGGAACACCAAAACTTCCGAAGCGATCAACTACCTGCTGAACGGGAAAAAAGTGCCCGTAGGCGGCACCAGCGCAGGCTGCGCCGTGCTTACCGGCATGTATTACAGCGGCGAGACCGGCAGCGCCACCGCAAAGGCCCTGCTGAACCCCTACGATACCCTCGTGACGATCTACAACAACGATTTCCTGCAGCCGCCTTTCCTGCACAACGTGATCAGCGACCAGCATTACGTGGCCCGCAAACGCCAGGGCAGGCATATGGCATTTATGGCGCGCATCATTACCGACTGGAAAGTATTTCCCAAAGGCATTGCGCCCGATGAAAGAACCGCCGTATGTATCGACGAGAACGGCAACGCGCAGGTGTATGGCAAAGGCAAAGCGTATTTCCTCATCACCAGTGATAAACATGCCCCCGAGCAATGCGAGCCCGGCAAACCGGTGGAATGGCTTGGCGATAAAGAGGCCGTAAGCGTGTACGAACTGCAGGGTGCCGAAAACGGCAACGGTCATTTTTCCGTGGCTGATTTCGATCCCGCCAAAGCGGAAGGCGGCCAATGGTATTTTTGGTGGGTGGAAAATGGTAACTTAAAAGAAAGAACTCTGTAACATGCGTAAAAATTATTGTTATACCGCGTTGCTGCTGGCGATGGCCGTTGTGCTCGGCGCCTGCATGCAAACGCCGGCCGGGCGGCCAAAAGGGAATTATGTAATGGTGATCCACGGCGGCGCCGGCACTATACTGAAAAAGAACATGACGCCCGAAAAAGAGGCCGCCTACAAATCCGCGCTGGAAACCGCGCTGAAAAAGGGCTATGGCATTTTACAATCCGGCGGTTCCAGTCTCGACGCGGTGGAAGCCACCATCAGGGTGCTGGAGGACAGCCCGCTGTTCAACGCCGGCAAAGGCGCCGTATTCACGCACGACGGCCACAACGAGCTGGACGCTTCCATCATGGACGGCAGCACGCTGGCGGCGGGCGCGGTAGCGGGCGTACGCGTCATCAAAAACCCGATATCGCTGGCAAGGGCGGTGATGGAAAAATCGGAGCATGTGATGATGGCGGGCCGCGGCGCGGAAGCCTTCGCCGCGCAGGCAGGCATCGAGATCGTGGACACTTCCTATTTCTGGACGCAGTCCCGCTGGGATGGCCTGCAAAAAGCGCTGGAGGAAGATTCCGTTAAAACGAAGCTCGATCACAGCTACATCCCCCGGCATAAACTGGGCATCCTCAACATCGACAATAAATTCGGGACGGTAGGCTGCGTGGCGCTCGACAACAAAGGCAACCTCGCCGCGGGCACTTCCACCGGCGGCATGACGAACAAAAAATTCGGCCGCATCGGCGATTCGCCCATTATCGGCGCGGGCACTTATGCGAACAATGCCACGGTAGCCGTGTCCTGCACCGGCTGGGGCGAGTTTTATATCCGCAATGTAGTGGCGTATGACCTTTCCGCATTGATGAATTACAAGGGTCTTTCCGTGGAGGAAGCCGGCAAAGCCGTGATCAAAAAGGTCGGCGACCTTGGTGGTGACGGCGGCCTCATTGCGCTGGACAAGGACGGCAACATGACTACGCCTTTTAATACCGAAGGCATGTACCGCGCGGCTGTTACAAGGGATGGGAAGATAGAGATCAGGATCTACAAAAATTAACCTGCAAACTGGATAAATGGCGGCCGCTTTCCGAAAGGGGAGCGGCTGTTTTTTTCGGGCGAGCGCCGCTGGCAGCAAGGGTATGACGGATTTTGGACCGTTTTAATTTGGAAGTGAATAATTTAATGCGTAATATTGCAGCCTCAAAATTGCCTGATAGTATAACGGTAGTACGACAGACTCTGACTCTGTTTGTCTTGGTTCGAATCCAGGTCAGGCAACAAAGCGGAAGATCACGATAAAGTGGTTTTCCGCTTTTTTTTGCGCTGAATTAAAGATTTCCGCTATAAGTACCCCTGATTCACAACATAACCACCGACAACACATACACAATCATAAAAGTCACTACCCCCATCAAAATCGTAGCGCCCGAGTACACCTTCAGCATCGGCTTCATCTCCAGTCCCGAAAACTTGCTGATCACCCAGAAATAAGCATCATTGGCGTGCGAGACCATCATGGAGCCGCCTCCCAGCGCCAGCATGCACAGCAGCCGGCCGGTGTCGCTGTCAAGCCCGAGCACGGGCAGCAACGGCTGAATGATGGACGCGGACGTAATGATAGCCACGGTGGAGGAGCCCTGCGCGGTTTTCAGCAATACCGCCAGCAGGAAAGGGAATATAATGCCGATATGACCTAGCTGTAAGGAAGACGAAAAATGATCGCCGATTTTGGTGGTGGCGAGAATGGCGCCAAAAGCGCCGCCCGCGCCGATGATCACGAGTATGCCGCCGGCTTTTTCCGCCGCTTCCGACATCAGGTGGCTTACGGCGGAGCGTTTCCATTTCTTCCCCGTGAAAAAAGCCAGCAAAACGCCCACTGCCAGCGCGATCACCGGGTCGCCCAGCACATGGAGCAGGCTGCCGCCATGCTGCAGGTCGCTGAAAGCGCCGGCGCCGATCAGCACGATCGGCAGTATGATGGGCAGGAACGCTTTCCAGGCGGGCATATCCGGCAACGCTTCTTCCTCGTGATGTTCATGATCGTCGGTAACGGCGATGCGTTTTCCCATGGCGGCGGCCCACCAGCAGCCCGCCATGGCGGCGGGGATCGCTACCGCGGCGCCGGTGAGAATGAGCTTCCCGATATCCGCGCCAATGAGGCCGGCAGCCGCCGTTGCGCCGGGGTGCGGCGGTACGAGGCAATGCACGGCGTACAATCCCGATGCCAGCGAAACGGACATCACCAGGATAGAGGCCCCGCTGCGTTTTGCGACGGAACGGTTCAGCCCGCTCAGCACGATATAACCCGAATCGCAGAAAATAGGCAGCCCCACGATAAAACCGGTGATGCCCATGGCCGCCGCCGCTCTTTTTTCTCCCACGATCTTCAGGATGGCGGCCGCCATCACACGCGTGGCGCCCGTGTATTCAAGTATCACGCCCAGCATGGTGCCGAGCATGATGATAAAGCCAAGACTGCGCAGAATATGCCCGAAGCCGTCTTTCATGGTGTTGATGATGCCGGCGAACGGCAACTGGATGCCCAGCCCCACTACGAAGCAGGCGAGGAACAACGCGAAGAAGGCATGTACCCTGAATTTGACGGTCAGCAGAACGATAAGGCCGATGCCCGCTGCGAGCGCCAGCAATACCTGCAGGAAGGATGTGGTCATAAATCACAATATAATAATAAATCGCGGTCAGATCAGGTCGAATGCCTGCGCGAAACGGGTGATGTCGTACGTGGATTGGGCGTTGAGCTTGTTTTTGATATTGCGGCGGTGCGTGGAAACCGTTTTTTCGGAGATGTTGAGCTTTGCGGCGATATCCGCGGAATTGGTGCCCAGCGCCATCAGCCGCAGTATCTCTTTTTCGCGCAGCGTAAGCGCGGCGAAGATGTGCTTGTATTTGCGGAGGAAATTATTTTCTTCCAGCAGCCGGTTCACTTTCACGGTGATGTGATGTTCCGCGTGAATGGGCATCGCCAGCGTGATGCAGTGGGTGGGCATGCCGGCCTCGTTGCGCATGAATATCCGGGTGGCGCTGAGATACCATTCCCAGTCCATGCCGGGGTGCGCGCGCACCTGCTGGAAGAAAGAAACAAAGGCGTCTTCCCGGTTCTCGTGGATGAGGCGCATGATACGCGGCAGGTAATCTTCCATGTCCTGCGGATTAAAAAAACGGTGGAAATATTCGGGGCCCATGGCACGTAGCTCGGGCAGGTTGGTCTGCAGTATTTCCTGTCCTTTGGCTGACATGTATGCTACGGATTGCGTGTCGAGGTCGTGCACGATGATAACGGCGGGAAACGTTTCCCCCAGTTTTTCCAGTGCAGCTATTTTCTGATACAGGGATTGCGCCGGATTGCTCATATACACAAGATACACAGAAAGTTAGGCATCCAAAATATCCTGCGGGAATTTATCTCAGCCGGCGCCGGGGTACAGCAGCTTGTTGCGCACCAGCAGGCAGGCGCCGATGATGCCGGCTTTTTCGCCAAGACGGCTCAGCACCAGCTGTGTATCGTTGTTCACAAGACTGAGGGAAAATTTGTTGATCGCGCTTTTGATGGGCAGGCGGATGTAATCGCCGGTGGTGGCTATGCTGCCGCCGAGTATCACAAGCTCGGGGTTAAAAAGATTGATGAGCATGGCGATGCCCTTGCCGAGCTTTTCGCCGATGTCGGCCACCAGCTCGATGGCGAGCATATCGTCGTTGTTGGCGGCGTGAATGATGTCCGCCAGCGTGATCTGTTCCGGCTGTTTGTGCTTGCGCATCACGCTGGAAGAAGAGCCGGCCTTCAGCTTTTCCTGGAATTTGCGCACGAGCGCCTGGCCGGAGGCTTCGGTTTCCAGGCAGCCTTTTTTGCCGCAATGACAGATCACTTCGTTGTTAAAAAAAGGAATGTGGCCAAACTCGCCGGCAAAGCCGGATTTGCCGTAGTACAGCTGGCCGTTGATGAGTATGCCGAGACCGATGCCGTGGTCGAGGTTGACGAACAGCACGTTCTTTTCGTTGTTCACGCCGCCGCTGCTGAACTCGCCGTAGGCCATGGCGCGGGAGTCGTTCTCAAGAAAAGTGCGTATGCCGATGCGCGCTTCCAGCACCTTGCTCAGCGGCTCTTCGTCGAAATGGAAAAAACTGTAGCTGTAACCGGTAGCGTAGTTGATGCGGCCGGAAAGGTTCACGCCCACACCGAGGATCTTTTCACGGCCCACGGGCAGCTCGTCCATAAAACGGAGGATGATCTTGCAAAGCTCATCCAGCGAGGCGGCCGTGTTCTGCAGCTCGTAAGCG
>CBINIO010000024.1:0-17317 GCA_966250725.1 uncultured Chitinophaga sp. | reverse complement strand
ATCAAGGAAACCGTGATCGTGAAAAACGGCGAATTCAAGGCCACCAACGTAATGAAAGTGACCATGAGCTGCGACCACCGTACGGTAGACGGCGCCGTGGGCTCACGTTTCCTGGTAACGCTGAAAGGCTTCCTGGAAAACCCGGTGACGATGTTTGTATAGTACCGAACTTTCCTGATAGTTTATAAACAGGCTGTGTCAAATGGATTGACACAGCCTGTTTTCTTTTTGGGAGGAACATTTTTTGTGTGGACAAGTTTCCCCGGAGCGGTACTATATTGCCTTATTTATATCCTCATTACTGCCCGTTAAAATAATATCACGTTGTGGCGTAGGCCGCTGCCACAGGCTGTCTTGCGCATTAAAAAAATCTAATAATATCCCCATATTTTATTAAATTCATATTCATTCCCCAAACGGTACGCAATGCAGGTTCCCAAGAACGCCCTCAAATGGTTTGAAATACCTGTCAGCAATTTTGATCGGGCCAGAAAGTTTTACAACACAGTATTCAATTTCGAGCTGCAGGAAACCCGGGTGCGCGGCAACCGGATGGGCCTGTTTCCCTGTGACGGGGAGGCGGGTCCCGCGGGCGGCGCTATCGTGGAAGGTCCGGATGCGGTGCCGAGCCAGCGCGGCTGCGTCGTGTACTTCTATTGCGGCGCGGACCTTGCGGAAGTGCTGGAACGCGTGACGGGCGCGGGCGGGCGTATCGTTCACGACAAAATGCCGATCTCGCCGGAGACGGATATGGGGTACCAGGCTGTTTTTACGGATAGCGAGGGGAACAGGATCGGGTTGCAGTCGGAGCGGTAGGTGACGTTGAATTTCTTTTTGGGATTGTTCCCGCAATATTTCAATACATTTTGAAAGTTCAAAAACATTCTATAGATTTGGCGAATGAAACTGTCAGACGCCAAAGCCCAATTCATCCAGGCCTGGGGCCTTCTTGGCGCCCAATGGGGCGTCAACCGCACCATGGCCCAGATCCATGCGCTCCTCCTCATTGCGCCGGACCCGTTGAGCGCCGAAGAGATCATGGAAGCGCTTGACATTTCCCGCGGGAACGCCAATATGAACGTACGCGAGCTGATGAACTGGGGCATCGTCGAAAAAGTGCTTGTGCCCGGCGAAAGAAAAGAATTTTTTATTGCTGAAAAAGATATCTGGAAAGCAGGCACCGCCATCGCCCGCGAACGGAAAAAACGCGAGCTGGACCCCATTCTCAAAGTGCTCCTCCAGCTCAATAAAGTGGAAGGCGACCAGAAAGACAAACACGTAAAAGCCTTCCGCGACACCATCGGCAACATCCAGAAATTCGCGCACCAGACCGACGCGGCGCTGAATGCGTTCATCAAGTCGGAAGAACATTGGTTTTACAGTACGTTGATGAAGGTGATCCGGTAAAACCGGTACCCGCCTTTCAACAAATCGTAGGCGCCCTGCCCCGGAAAACCTATCACCTCTTCTGAAAACCCGCCAGGAAGATGCTACAATGTCAGGTTTCCCGCAGTGGTACAACTTTTGCCCCTCTTATACCGGAACATCCGCAACAATCATGGCAAACACTTCCAAACTGACCGTCGTAATCGGCGCTTCGCCCAACCCGGAACGTTACAGTTACCTGGCCGTTACCCGGCTGCGGGCGCACGGTCACCCGGTGATCGCCATCGGGCAGCGCGCGGGGGCCATCGGCGATACGCCCGTTATTGAAGAGCATCCGCAAACGGAAGGCGTTGATACGGTCACGTTATACCTCAACCCTTTGCGGCAGCAGCAATATTATGACTACATCCTCGGCCTGAAACCCAAACGGATCATTTTTAACCCCGGCACGGAGAACCCCGAGCTGATGCAGCTGGCGGAAGCCAACGGCATCAAGGCGCAGCCTGCCTGTACGCTGGTGCTGCTGAGCACCGGGCAGTACTAATACACAATATTTCCCCAATCCCTCCTCTTTCCCCCTGCACCAACTCCCAAGCTGTAAAAAGTCGTATATTCGGTAAATACTTCATACATCCTGTTAGCCCACGGCCAAAGACCCATCAGACCGGCATTCGTATATGCTTTACCGTTTAAAACTTACAACCCAATGAAGTGGAGAAGATTCAACGGCGAACCTATTCAGTTGCCCATCATGGAGGAGGTGCGGCATGCCATCGTCCGGGAGACCGGCCTTGGCCACCGCTTAAAGGTATGCATCGGCACCGATTCGCAGGTAAAAGGGCTTGAAACGGAGTTTGCCACCGTGATCGTATTTCTGCGCGAAGGCCACGGCGGCTTTATGTTCATTCACAACGAAAAAACGCGGGACGTTTATTCCATCAAGGAAAGGATGCTGGTGGAAGTCGCCAAAAGCATCGAGATCGCCTATGAGCTGTGCGACCTGTTCACCGAATATGACGTGGATATGGAAGTGCATGCGGACATCAACACCAATCCCCAGTTCAAAAGCAACCTCGCGCTGCGGGAAGCCATGGGCTACATTCTCGGGATGGGGTTTGCGTTCAAGGCGAAGCCCGAAGCTTTTGCCAGCAGCTCCTGCGCCAACAAGATCGTGAACTAGGCGATACGCTGAAAACGCCCGTTCATTTCATCGATGAATTCCAGGATCTTGTCGCGGCCCGTTTTTTTGACGGTGGACGTTACGTAGTTCGCCGGCAGGAACTGCCAGGTTTCGCGGAGCTTGTTCAGAAATGCCTTTACATTACGGCTGGTTTCCAGCTGCGTATTTTTGTCTGCCTTGGTGAACACCAGCTGGAAAGGCACCTGCCATTCCCCCAACTGGTTGATGAACTCAATATCTATCTTCTGCGGGGTCAGCCGGCTGTCTATCAGCACGAACACGTTCACCAGGTTGGGCCGCTTCCGCAGGTAATTTTCGATCATCTGCTCCCAGCCCCGCCGCTGGCTTTGCGACACCTTTGCAAAGCCATACCCCGGCAAATCCACGATATACCAGCTTTTGTTGATCAGGAAATGATTGATCAGCTGTGTTTTACCCGGCGTGCCCGAGGTTTTGGCAAGACCATGCTGGTTAGCCAGCATATTGATCAGGCTGCTTTTGCCTACGTTGGAACGCCCGATAAAAGCGTATTCCGGCATGTCCGGCGGCGGGCACTTTTGCCAGTCCACGTTACTGATGAGGTATTCGGCAGATTTGATCAGCATAATTTTTCCATTTTGCGGCCCTTCTGTTACCTTTGCCCCACTATGGCGAGCAAAGACGTACAGAAAGTGGTTCCTTTTGAAGGGTCAAAATTAAGCAAGAAGGAGCAGATAGCCCACATGTTCGATGATATTGCAGGCAGGTACGACTTCCTGAACCATTTCATGAGCCTGGGCATCGACGTGCAATGGCGTAAAAAGGCCCTGAAAATGCTGCGTCCACTTCAACCCAAAACCATCCTCGACGTAGCCACCGGCACCGGCGACGTGGCGATCATGGCCCATCGCATGCTGCGCCCCGACAAGATCACCGGTATCGATATTTCCGAAGGCATGCTCGCCCTGGGCCGCGAAAAGGTGGAAAAGGCCGGTTTGAGCGGCGTGATCACCCTTCAGCAGGGCGACAGCGAAACAATAAGTTTCCCCGATGCAACGTTTGATGCCATAACGGCGGCGTTCGGCGTCCGGAATTTCGAGCATCTCGAAAAAGGGCTGGGGGAAATGTGCAGGGTGCTCAAACCCGGCGGCAAAGCGGTGATACTGGAGTTTTCCAATCCCACCAAAACGCCCGTCAAACAATTGTATAACTTTTATTTTCGTTACATTACGCCCCTGATCGGGAAATGGATCGCCCGGAACCAGGCAGCCTACACCTACCTGCCCGACTCCGTAAAAGCGTTCCCGCAGGGCAAGGCGATGTGCGACATTTTACACAAAGTTGGCTTCCAGGCTGTTACATGCAAAACGCTAACCTTCGGAATATGTTCAATCTATTGCGCTACCCGCTAACGGGGGCATTGTTACTCCTGTTGGGCGTCCAGTCTGCCAAAGCGCAAATGAACATGGAGGAGCACGACCGCAAACCCTATTATTTCGGCATCACCCTCGCCGCCAACCAGTCGTATTTCCGGCTCACGCATTCCGACCTCTTCCTTCACCAGGATTCCATCATGGTGGCCGAACCCCTCAAAACCGTCGGGTTCAACCTCGGCCTGCTCGCCAATCTCCGCCTCAGCAACCGTTTCGACCTCCGCTTCAACCCGCAGCTCTTTTTCGCCAATAAAAACCTTTATTTCCGCGAAAATTACCCGGACCGCGAAACCGAAAAGAAAGTGGAATCCATCGTGGTGAGCTTTCCGCTGCAGATCAAGTTCAAGTCCGACCGCATCGGCAACATGCGCGTATACACCATCGCCGGCATGAAGCTCGATCACGACCTCGCGTCCAATAAAAGCGTGCGCCTCGCCGAAGACCTCGTGAAGATCAACAAAACCACCTACGGTTACGAGATCGGCGCCGGTTTCGAATTTTATTTCCCTTCCTTCATCTTCACCCCCGAATTCAAGGTCAGCAACGGTTTGAACGACGTGCACGTGCGCGACCCGAACCTGCGCTACTCCAACGTGCTCGGCGAGCTCAATTCCCGCATGATCGTGTTTTCCATCCATCTGCAAGGGTAAAAGTTTTACCTTTGCGGCATGCAAAATGTTATCATTAAAAATATATCCGTCGTAAACGAAGGCGTTACCAGCGTGCAGGACGTATTGCTGCGCAACGGCCGTATTGAAAAGATCGCGCCGCAGATCGGCGAAAGCGGAAAAGAGATCAGCGGGGAAGGCAAATTCCTGCTGCCCGGCGTGATAGACGACCAGGTGCACTTCCGCGAACCGGGGCTTACCCACAAGGCCAACATCCGTTCCGAAGCGCGCGCGGCCGTGGCCGGGGGCACCACCAGCTTCATGGAAATGCCCAACACCAAACCCGCCGCCACTACCCAGGAACTGCTCGAAGATAAATACGATATCGGCGCGCGCAGCTCGCTGGCGAACTATTCGTTCTTTATGGGCGTAGCCAACGACAATGCGGAAGAAGTGCTGAAAATCAATGCAAAAAAAGACCGCGTGGCCGGCGTGAAGATATTCATGGGCTCCTCTACCGGCAATATGCTGGTGGACAATTATCTCACCCTCGAAAAAATATTTTCCGAAACCGAACTGCTGATCGCCACGCATTGCGAGGATGAAAAGATCATCCGCGCCAATATGGAAAAGTACCAGCAGGAAAAGGGGGACGCGCTCGCCGCCGCCGACCACCCGCTGATCCGCAACGAGGAAGCCTGCTTCGAATCGTCGCTGGTGGCCGTGCAGTTCGCCATGAAACATAATTCCCGCCTGCACATTTTGCACATTTCCACCGAAAAGGAACTGCAGCTGTTCGGCAACCTGCTGCCGCTCTCCGAAAAAAGGATCACCGCCGAAGTTTGCGTACATCACCTCTGGTTTACCGCCGACGACTACACGAAATACGGCAACCTCATCAAATGCAATCCCGCCATCAAAGCGCATCACCACCGCGAAGCGCTCTGGCAGGGCCTGCTGGACGACCGGCTGGACATCATCGCCACCGATCACGCCCCGCATACCTGGGAGGAAAAACAGCAGCCATACCTGCAGGCGCCCTCCGGCGTTCCGCTGGTGCAGCACAGCCTGCTCATGATGCTCGAACAGGTGAAGGCCGGCCGTTTTTCCATCGAAAAAATGGTGCAGAAAATGAGCCATGCGCCCGCGGATTGTTTCCGCATCCGCGAAAGAGGTTACCTGCGCGAAGGCTATCACGCGGACTGCGTGATCGTGGACCTCAACGCGGGCACCACCGTGGACAAATCCAACATCCACTACCATTGCGGCTGGAGTCCCTTTGAAGGACATACGTTCCCCGCCGCGGTGACCCACACTTTCGTGAACGGCCATCTTGCTTACGAAAACGGCACGTTCAACGAAAACCAGCTGGGGCAAAGGCTGTTATTCAACGCATAATACCGCAGGGTCTATGCTTGCGCTGGTCCTCAAATAAGTTTCAGCGGCGAGCTGGAGGGATTCGTCCCTTCAGGTATATAACCGCAATATCAAATCATTCCAAAGACCGGGAAATAATTCCCGGTCTTCGTCATTTATGGAAAATTCCCGCTCCTGCATCTACCACCTTAAAGCGTTTCACTGTAAATTCACTAAAAATTCTACGCATGGAGCTGGACAAAACAACCTATCTCGACCTGTCGATCTTTAACCGCGAAGACGAATATTCCCTTTTTTCCAGGCTGGACTTCACCACCACGTCCGGCGGAAGGGAATACCTGCGCAGCCTGTTCAGCAACCCGTTAAAAGACATAGAAGCCATTCACCAGCGCCAGCAGATGCTGCAATACATGCTCGACCGCGAGGAGACCTGGCCGTCCATGATCTCCAACGGCACCATCGTGGTGGTGGAAAACTATCTCAACGCCGAGATAGAACCGATTTCCACTTCCGAAGGCCCGTTATTGTATATCTATGCGCTGATCACCAAAACCATTTACGCGCCGGATTTCGGCTTTATCAAATTCTCTTTCGACCAGCTGCTGAACCTCATCAACGGCTTCAGGCTTCTCACCGAGACCTTTCCCGCAGCGGAAGCGCCCGTAACCCTGCGCATATTGCTGGACAGGGCGCGCGTGCTCATCAACCAGCGCGAGTTTCACGACATCGTCGCCATGCACGAGAACGGTTCGCTGAATTTTGTGCAGATACTGCGGTACGACAAGCTCATCCGCCGCAGGCATAAAAAAGTGCTCTGGGAATTGACCGAGCTGTACACCCGGCTGGACGCGTATCACAGCATGGCGATGGCTATCCGGCACTTCAAGCTCAACTTCCCCGTGTTCACCGACGCAGGCAAGCCGCATATCGACATCAAACAGCTCTATCACATGATACTGCCGCAGCCCGTGGCGTACGACGTGGCGATGGACCCGCACCGCCATTTTATTTTTCTCACCGGCGCCAATATGGCGGGTAAAACGACGTTCATCAGGGCGGTGGGCATCGCCGTGTTCCTCGCGCACCTGGGCATGGGCGTGCCCGCGCAGCAGATGAAGCTCAGCTTTTTCCACGGCATCCTTTCCAACATCGACGTGAAGGACAACATCTTCAAAGGCGAAAGTTATTTCTACAACGAGGTGCAGCGCATCAAAAACACGATCATCAAGATCAGCGACGAAAAGAACTGGCTCATCCTGATCGACGAAATGTTTAAAGGCACCAACGTGGAAGACGCCAAAAACTGTTCCCTGGCCGTGATCCGCGGGCTGCTGAACAATCACCGGTGTTTGTATATCCTGTCCACCCACCTGTACGAGATCGCGGAAGAGCTACAGGGGGAAGACCAGATCATTTTCAAATATTTCCAGAGCGAAGTGATCGACGACAACCTGCATTTCACTTACGGGCTGAAAGACGGCATCGCGAAGGAAAAGATCGGTTACCTGATCCTGCGAAAAGAAAAAGTGATAGAGCTGCTCGCGAACATGCAATAAGAATCCTTATCTTCGGAAAGTAACAACCATTGTTTGTCCCATGCTCGTCAAAATTTTCGGCAGCGCCATACACGGCGTGGAAGCCATTACCATTACCATTGAAGTGAACGTTGGCCAGGGCACCCGCTTTTGCCTGGTGGGCCTGCCGGACAATGCCGTAAAGGAAAGCGAGTTCCGCATTGAAACGGTGATCAAGAACATCGGCTACAAGATGCCACGGCTCCGCACCGTGGTGAACATGGCGCCCGCCGGCATCCGCAAGGCAGGTTCCGCGTACGACCTCCCGATCGCGCTGGGCATCATCGCCGCTTCCAGGCAGGCAACTTTCACCCGCGACCCGCAGGATTATATCATCATGGGCGAGCTGTCGCTGGACGGCGCTTTGCGGCCCATACGCGGCGCGCTCCCCATGGCGATGCAGGCGAAGAAAGAAGGTTTCCGCGGCATCATCCTGCCGGTGCAGAACGCCCGCGAAGCGGCGATCGTGGAGGGGCTGGAAGTGTTTGGCATGCAGTGTATCGGGGAGGTGCTGGGGTTTTTGAAGGGGGGAGAGAGGGCCTGCGAAAAGGCGCCACCCTATTCCGCCAGCGTTGCCACCGATCTGGATTTTTCCGAAATAAGCGGTCAGGGAATGGTAAAACGGGCGATGGAAATTGCCGCGGCGGGCGGGCATAATATTATTTTGATCGGGCCGCCGGGGGCGGGAAAAACGATGATCGCCAAAAGAATGCCGACGATCCTGCCGCCGCTTAGTATGCAGGAAGCGCTGGAAACAACCCGGATACATTCCGTGGCGGGCAAGCTGGCGGTAGATGCCGGCATCGTTACTTCACGCCCGTTCCGCGCTCCTCATCACACGATCAGCGATATGGCGATGGCCGGGGGCGGCCCCATACCGCAACCGGGAGAAATTTCACTGGCGCAAAACGGCGTGCTGTTTCTCGATGAGCTGCCCGAATATAAAAGATCGGTACTCGAAGTGCTGCGCCAGCCAATGGAAGAAAGAAAAATAACGGTATCGCGCACACGAAGCACATCCGAATTTCCCGCATCCTTTATGCTTATTGCAGCAATGAACCCATGTCCCTGCGGTTATTTCAATCATCCCGAAAAACAATGCAGCTGCCCGCCGGGCGTGGTGCAAAAATATCTCAACCGCGTTTCCGGCCCGCTCA
This sequence comes from uncultured Chitinophaga sp., assembly GCA_966250725.1. Lineage (GTDB taxonomy): Bacteria > Bacteroidota > Bacteroidia > Chitinophagales > Chitinophagaceae > Chitinophaga. Next base: position 8,623 of record CBINIO010000024.1, on the reverse strand, counting down.
TGGACAGGATCGACCTGCATATTGAAGTAACGCCGGTAAATCCCGCTTCGCTTTCGAGCAGGGCGGAATCGGAAACCAGCCCGCAGATCAGGGAAAGAGTGGTAGCTGCGCGCAGCAGGCAGCTGGAAAGATTCCGCAACGATCAAATCCATTCCGGAACTGAAGAAACGCCCTATAATGCGGACGGGTATTCCGGCCGCGGGCCGGCGGCAAACTTTCGTGAAATCGCACCGGCGCCGGCACAAATCTACTGCAACGCCCAAATGACCGTCAAACACCTGCATCACTATTGCCGGCTGCCGCCGAACGCAAGGGAACTGCTGTCGCAGGCGATGAAAAAATTACAGCTGTCCGCCCGCGCATATGAAAGGATCATCAAGGTAAGCCGTACGATCGCTGATATAGAAGGCTCCGGCGACATTACGCCGAACCACATTGCGGAAGCGATACTGTACCGTACGCTGGACAGGGAAAACTGGGGAAGGTATTATTGATTTTCTTTGCGGCGGCGACAGGCAACGCATGACTTCCGCAGGTACTATATACGTGCGGCTAAAGAGAACAGTGGCACCCATATTTCAATGCGCCCCGTTCTGCTGCTCCACCTTCTTGTAATCCTCGCTCAGCTTCTTCTGCACATCGGCGGGCACCGGCGCATATTCGGCGAACACCGCCTTTACTTTCGCCTTGCCCTGCGTTACGTTGCGGAGCGCGGCGTAGAGCTTGTCCAGCTCGGCCTGCGGCGTGCGCGCTTTGATCACCTGGCTGGCGCTGCCGCTGTCCATGCCCGTGATCACGCTGCGGTGCGTTTGCAATTCGCTCATGATGTCGCCCATCATTACATCGGGGGCGGTGGCTTCGAGATCGTACACCGGCTCCAGCAGCTGCGGGGCGGCCTGGTGGAACGCTTCGCGGAAAGCCATCATGCCGGCGATCTTGAAGGAGATATCGTTGCTGTCGACCGGATGCATTTTGCCATCGTATACGCTCACGCGCACATCGCGCACGTACGAGCCGGTGAGCGGGCCTTCCTGCATTTTTTCCATCACGCCTTTGAGGATCGACGGCAGGAAACGCGCGTCTATCGCGCCGCCTACGATGCAGTTGTTAAACACCAGCTTGCCTCCCCAGTTCAGCGCGATCTCTTCGGTATCGCGCACCGGCCATTCCTTGCTGGGCGGCATGCCTTCGTACCAGGGCTCTATCTTGATATACACTTCGCCGAACTGCCCCGCGCCGCCCGATTGTTTTTTGTGACGGTAGCTCGCCATCGCCGGCTTCTGGATGGTTTCGCGGTACGGGATACGCGCGGGCAGGTAGTCCACCTGCATGTTGTAGATATTTTCCAGCCGCCATTTGGTAAGGGCAAGATGCAGCTCGCCCTGCCCGTGAAGGATCACCTGCTTCAGCTCGCGGTTGTATTCGACCTCGAGCGTAGGATCTTCCATGTGGATCTCCGCCAGCACTTCGCCGAGCTTTTCATCGTCGCCTTTATTCTTTGCCACGATGGCTACCCGCACTTTTGGCGGCGGGAAATGGATCGGCTCGATCTGCGCGGTGAAATTTTTTTCGTTGAGGGTATGATTGGTGAAAGTGTTTTTCAGTTTGAGGGTACAGCCGATATCCCCGGAGCGCAGCCGTTCCACCGGCTGCCGGTTTTTACCGTCTGTGATGAACAGCTGGTTGAGCCGTTCGGTGGTATTGCCTTTTTCGTTGTAAAGCTCCTGGCCGGTCTTGATTTCGCCGCTCAGCACCTTAAAGAACGACAGCTTGCCGATATGCGGTTCCAGCAGGGTTTTAAAAACGAACAGGCAGGTGGGGCCGCTGGGGTCGCAGGGCACTTCCCTGCCGTCTTCCGCATGTTCCGGCGGCATTTCTATTGCCGAAGGGGCTACGTTGTCGATAAAACCCATCAGGCGGCCGCTGCCCATGTTGTTTTTGGCGCAAAGGCAAAACACGGGGAACACCTGGTGTTTCATCATCCCGATCTTGATCCCCTGCCGCAGTTCATCTTCGTCGAGACTTCCTTTTTCAAAGAACAGCTCCATCAGCGCGTCGTCGTTTTCGGCGGCCTTTTCCACGAGCGTATTGTGCAGGCTGTCAGCCTGCTCTCGCTCCTCCTCCGGGATGGGAAGCTTTTCCGGTTTGCCGCCGCCCGCGGGGAAGCGGTACATCGTCATTTTCAGCAGGTCGATGATGGCGTTGAAACCCGGTCCCTGGTTCACCGGGTATTGCATGATGGTAACCGCATTGCCTAAAAAACCCCGGGCCTGATCGAGCACCTGGTGATAGTTCGCGTTCTCATGGTCGAGGTGATTGACCGCCAGGATGGTCGGTTTGTTGTAACGGTCCACGTAATCCCATATCAGCTCCGTGCCCACTTCCACGCCGTTGTAGGCGTGCAGCAGCAATACCGCGGTGTCGCACACGCGTATGGACGATACCACTTCCCCCGCAAAATCTTCCAGGCCCGGCGTGTCGATGATATTGATCTTGTAATCGCGCCATTCGGTGTGCAGCGAGGTGGCGTACACGGAGTTGCCCCTTTCATGCTCCACCTCGTGATAGTCGGACACGGTGTTGCGCTCCTCCACGGAGCCGCGTTTACTGATGATGCCGGCCTCGAACAGCATGTCCTCGGCCAGCGTGGTTTTGCCGCTCTTGGCAGCGCCAATGAGCACAACGTTCTTGATGTGTTTTTCATCATACATTTTCATACGGCAGGAGTTTTTGCGTGATGGCGCGCCGGGGCCGGGTAACGTATGCCGTTCGGGGAATAGTGTCAGTTTTCAGGCTCAGAACATGCTGATGGAAATCTTCCGGCGTGTACTATTAAATTACGCAATTTTTAGGGTAAATACCGTGATAAGTACAGTTTAAAATTAATGTTCCAACATCATTACAGCCCCTTTTTCCAGTAACTTTGCCGCATGAAATTGCTGATAAAATACCTCAGGAACTATAAATGGCTCATCGCGCTGGCCTTGCTGCTGGCGACCATTAACCAGGTGTTTTCCCTCCTGGACCCGCTGATCTTCGGGAAGATCGTCGACCTGTTCGCGTCGCATCCCACTTCCCATGCGCCGGCGGACAAGCCGTTCATTTTCCGCAGCGAGCACGACTATCTCATCGGCGTGCTGCTGTGGCTGCTCGCGTCCATCGGCGTGGCCATGGTGAGCCGCATCGCGAAAGCCTTCCAGGATTATTTCGTAAGCGCCATCACGCAGAAGCTGGGCGCGCAGATGTATACCGACGGCTTACGGCATTCCATGCGGCTGCCTTACCAGGAATTTGAGGACCAGCGCTCCGGCGAAACCCTGGCCGTGCTGCAAAAGGTGCGTACTGACAGCGAGAAGTTCATTTCCGCGTTCATCAACATCCTGTTCACTACCCTTATCGGCGTGGTGTTCGTGATGATATTCGCCTACAACGTGCACTGGAGCCTTGTGTTCGTATATTTCGGCGGCAGCGTGATACTCGGCTGGCTGATGAACGTGCTGAGCAAAAAGATCAAATCGATACAGAAAAACATCGTGAAGGAAACCACCGTGCTGGCGGGCGCCACCACCGAATCGCTGCGCAACATCGAGCTGGTGAAAAGTCTCGGGCTTACCAACCAGGAGATCCGCCGGCTCAATTCCAACACGATGAAGATATTGCTGCTGGAGCTGAAAAAAGTACGCAGCGTGCGAAGCATCGCGTTTGTACAGGGCACGTTCGTGAACCTGCTGCGGTCCAGCATCCTGTTCCTGCTGCTGTGGCTGGTGTACGGGGACGTCGCCACGCTCGGCCAGCTTTTCAGCCTGCAGCTGTATTCCTTCTTCCTGTTCGGCCCGCTGCAGGAACTGGGCAACATCATCATCGCCTACCGCGAGGCCCAGGTATCGCTCAACAACTTCGACCGCATCCTGAACACGCCCGTGGAAACCACGCCGGCCAATCCTTCCAAATTATCCGTCATCCAGGAGCTGACCTTCAGTCATGTGGGCTTCAAACATCTCACCGCCATGAACAAGGCGCTGGACGATATCAATTTCTCCATCAAAACGGGTGAAACCATCGCGTTCGTAGGTCCTTCCGGCAGCGGCAAGACCACGCTGGTGAAGCTGTTGGTGGGACTGTACAAACCCGGTGAGGGAGACATTCTCTACAACGGGCTGAACACTTCCAGCATCGACATCGAGGAGCTGCGGCACCAGATAGGTTTTGTTACGCAGGACACGCAGCTTTTTTCCGGCACCATCCGTGAGAACCTCGCGTTCGTAAACCCCCGCGCCACCGAAGATGATATGATGAGCGCGTTGCAGCGCGCCTCCGCCTACAGCCTGCTGGCAAGGGCCGAAAACGGCATCGACACGGTGATCGGCGAAGGCGGCATCAAGATATCCGGCGGTGAAAAACAGCGGTTGTCCATCGCCCGCGCGCTGCTGCGCCAGCCGCGCCTGCTGGTGTTCGACGAGGCCACTTCCGCGCTGGATTCCATCACGGAGGAAGAGATCACCCAAACGGTGCGGCAGGTCTCTTCCAGCAAAGAGCATATCACCGTGATGATCGCTCACCGGTTAAGCACCATCATGCACGCAGACCGCATTTACGTGCTCGAAAAAGGCCGCATCGTGGAAACCGGCACCCATCATTCCCTGCTCGACGAAAAGGGCCTGTATTACGCCATGTGGCGGCAGCAGATCGGGGAACGGAAGACTGCCGAAAGCGCGCAGCCGGTCGCGTGACCGTCATGCGTCAAAAAAATTACCAGGAACGGGGCCCATGGCGGTCCCGTTCCGCATTTGAGGCCCCGTGGGGCGCCATCCTTCATTTCGCGTCTATCGCCGTTCCGTTCGCGTTCCAGATCGTATTCCACCGCTGCGACCGCCCCACGTTCCAGGCGTACAGCCCCCGTGAAAATATGTCATGACATCCATCATAAAACGACTTCCGGGAATTTGTACCTTTGCAGATCATGAAGAAAAAACGGCCGAACTATCTCCTGAGCATTTTGAAAATGAAATGCCCGCACTGCCGCAGGGGCGACATGTTTCTCCACAAGATCATCGTTCACTGGCGGCTTTCGAAAATACTGGACATGCACGAGAACTGCCCCGTATGCGGGCAGAAGTACGAGCTGGAAACCGGCTTCTGGTTCGGCACCGGCTATGTAAGCTATGCTTTGGGCGTGGCATTGTCAGTATTCACCCTGATCCTTTACTGGCTGATCTTCGGGCTGTCTTTCTGGGACAACAGCATATTCTGGTGGCTGGGTATTAACGGCGTCATTCTCCTGTTGGCGCAGCCCTGGCTGATGCGTATCTCGCGCGTGGTGTACCTGTATTTCTTCGTGTATTACGACGAAGATACGGCCAGCCTGCCGGATGCAGTTCATAAGCATGGTGAACACTCCCGTCCGCACCCGGCAGGGCATTCACATTAAAAGTCGCTAAAGATATTTTTTTCAGGAAGGGCCGTGAAAACGGCCCTTTTTGCTTTTCATCCAAAATCTGAGCAGTATGTCAGATCATCTTTAGTACGTTCTAATATGGTCGAACCGGTTTCCCGGCTTATAGTTTCAACAACCAACAAATATATCTTATCCTGCCCACTCTTTCACCGCTTTTTTATACGGGCGGTGATGGCCGCTTCCCTGCACGGTTCGTACTCTTACAAACGTCAACCGGTTGCGCCCCGCACTTGTTTACGCTCAAAATTCGCCGTCATTCCGTAAAAAAACCGTTTTATTATTTGCAACAACGATGCATTTATATAGATTTGCAACTTTGTTGCACTTTTAAAACACCCTTATGAAGAGAATCCTGACTATCGCCACGCTGGCTATGGTATTGCTGGCGGCATGTAAAAAGAACGACCGTCCCGCGGAACCCGAAAAACCGGAAGCGGAATACCTGCGGCTGGTGATCACCGATGCCGAGAAGGCGCAGATCACCGTGCTGGAGCCCGTTTCGAAAAAAACGACGGTATACCCGATACAAACGCCCGGGCCGTCGCTGTACGCCACCAGCACGGGCCAGTTCGCGGCCATCGTGAGCCGCGCGGAAAACCTCGTGGAATTTTTTAACACCGGCATCGAAGCGCATGGCGGCCACCTGCATGTGCATCCGCAGGAAATGTCGCCCGTACGGCTTACGCAGCCCGGCCCCACGCACTTCTTCGCGCATGATGGGCTGAACGTGTTCTTTAACGACGGCGCAGGCAGCCTGAGCCTGTTTAAAGACAGCGACCTGGAAGAAGGCGAAGCCAGGATATTGCCGGTCGCCACGCCGCACCACGGCGCGATGGTCATCTTTGACGATCATACCATCGCGGTAACGCAAAAAGACGGTTCCGCCAGCGGCACGCTGCCGGAGAAAGTAAAGATCATCGACCGTTTTGGCGTTACTTTACACGAAGCGGACATCGTTACCAAAGGCATCCACGGCGACGCGGGGAACGGCAGGCTGGCGGCCTTCGGCAGCCAGGACGGGATCCTGCTCGTACATGCAAACGGGGAACAATCGCTGGTTCAATACCCCGAAAGTTTCGGCGCGAACTGGTTCGGCACGATCCTCGGCCGCAAAGGGCTGCCGCATTTTTTCGGGTACACCGCCGCGCTGGGTCTTTACAAGATCGATCCCGCCAATTCACAAATGACGCCGGTGCTGGAAAACGGCAACCAGGACATCGTGCAGTACGTGCTGGACACGCAGGGGAAATACCTGTACGTGCTGCTGAAAAGCGGCCGGATGAAAGTGTTCGACGCCGTCACCGCGCAACTCAAAACCGAAGGCCAGGTCACCGCCGCTATTCCTGAAGGTGCGGCGGTTGAAGCGATCCCCTCCTTCGCCGTTTCACAAAAAACAGTGTATGTAACCGATCCGGCAAACGGCGTGGTGAAAATGTTCAGCGCGTCGCATTTAAAAGAAACCGGCAGCGCCAACATCGGCGGGAAGCCGTTTAAATTGCTGGTAGTGGGCGATCAGCAAGGGCTGGCGGCGGAAGGGCATTAAAGAGAACACCGCCGAAAATCATTTCTTCCTAAAACAAAGAGAGCACCCCAAAAAGGTGCTCTCTTCCACTTTGCATATACTGCTTCCCTTACTTGATCTCAATCGGAAACTCCGCGCTCGCGTCCGTACTGCCCGGCTGGTAAGTACCATCCTTCGTACCGGGCTGATGCCTCACCACCATGCGCAAATACCCGGTGAAAGCGCCTTTGGTGGCTACGGAAACCTCCAGCCCTATCGGCAGATTGTTCGGGTCTTTATCCAGCGGGGTAACGGTGGCCGCGGTGTTGAGCGAATCCGTTACCGGCGCGTTCGCGTTCAGGAAAAAGAGGTGGAACAAACGGTGCTCGTCCGATTCTTCCTTGATCTCTTCGGTCACGTTATCCGGCGGATTTTTTGTTTCGTCCAGCACTTCGGTGCTGAGCGTGTAAGTGGTGTTGGCTTTCAGGTTGATCTTGTCGATCACGGGCGCGTTGCCGCCGGAGCCGTCAAGGTCTTTCCAGCTGGCGATCACTTTTTCGGCAGGAACCGCCGTGTTCGTAAACGTGAGCTTTACCGTGGTGACCTCTTCGTTCTCGTTCTCGGTCGGTGTTTCGTTCTTTTCTTTTTTGCAGGCGGCAAAAAACAGGGTGGCGGCAGCTGCGCTGAATACGATGTATTTCTTCATGATGTTGTTCTTTTAAGATGCTTTTTTGCCGAATTGCAACGGCAGTTTAAGTTTAAGATAAACGTTGGCGCCCGGTTCGTCCGCGAAGTAGCGGAAGAAGTTCAGGTAGTCGCGGTAACGCGTGTTAAAAATATTGGAGGCGCCGAGTATCACGGACAGCGGTTGCCTGCCGAGTTTCAGCGTGCTTCCCGCTTCCAGCCCAACGAGGTTGTATGCGGCAGGCGGCGCCATCAGGTCCTGCCCGCGCGGATCGTTCTTGTTTTCCAGGTTGGCGGGAATGCGTGTTTGTTTCAGCACGTTGCTGAGGCTGACGGAAATATAATTGTCCTTCATCCGGTCCGTGTTGCCGGGGAAAAAGCTCAGCTCATGCTCGAACCTGTCGGATGGCATGCTGATCAGCCAGTCGTTCTCCGATTCGTTGTATGCCCGCAGGATGGAGGCTTTGGTGGTAAGCTGCCATTTGGGAAGGAACTGCCAGCGAAGCTGCGCGTCCATGCCTTTCATGTTCACGTCGGACTGGCGGTAATAGGTGAACGGGAACGCGCCGCGGATGGTGACCACGATGCTGTCAGTGGGTTGCAGGTAGATGAAGTTCCGGATGTGATTGTAATAGAAATTCACGTCCGCTTCCAGCTTGTCCGATATATCGTAATGAAAAGCGGCGTTGAGCTTGGACGCGGTTTCCCCTTCCAGGAACGGATCGCCCTGCTCCATTACCGCCGCGCCATGGTGAAGACCGGACGCGTACAACTCGTTCACCGCCGCAGGCCGCCATGCGCGCGCCGCGTTCACGGATACATGAAAATGATCGGAGACGCGGTATTGCCCGCCCAGCGAGCCGGAAAAGCCGGTGTAATGCTGCTCGGGATAGCTGACGTCGCCGGTGTTGTCGCCAAGATTAAAATAATCTTTGTTGTCGTAGCGGACACCGCCTTCGAGCAGCCATTTCGAATTGCCGCTT
>CBINIO010000023.1:0-17572 GCA_966250725.1 uncultured Chitinophaga sp. | reverse complement strand
TCAATGTCTTTGGAATTAACAATTTTATTTCTATCAACAAATATTTTTTCAAATACAAATGGCATTTCCTGCTGGGAATGCTGTTCACCGCTGTCTCCATCGTATTCAGCGTATTCCAGCCCATTCTCGTGCGGCAGATATTCGACCTGCTGGAGCAGAATTTGAAAAACTACGGCATGGTGAGCGACACCTCGCTGAAAGCGCCTTTCCGTTCGCTGTTTTCCGGCACGCTGGCGTTTTACGGGCTGTCCATTCTCGGCATGGCGCTGCTGAGCGGGTTCTTTATGTTCCTGCAAAGGCAAACGCTGATCGTGATGAGCCGTCATATCGAATACGATCTGAAGAACGAGATATTCCAGCAGTACCAGCGGCTCGATCTTAATTTTTTCAAGATGAACCGCACCGGCGACATGATGAGCAGGATCACGGAGGACGTGTCGCGCGTGCGCATGTACGTAGGCCCCGCGCTGATGTACGCCACGCGCACGGTGATCATGATGGTGATCATCATCTGGCTGATGTGGTCCGTAAACCCGGTGCTGACGCTGTATACGCTCAGCCCGCTGCCGTTGCTGGCGCTTACCATCTATTTTGTGAACCGCGTCATTCATACCAAAAGCGAACGCATCCAGTCGCAATTGAGCAATATCACTTCCGTGGCGCAGGAGAACTATTCCGGCATCCGCGTGATCAAATCTTATGTGCAGGAAGAGCCGAGCGCCAGGCATTTTGAAGAGGCCAGCGAAGCGTACAAAAAAAGCTCCATCAGTCTTGCCAAAACCGACGCCATGTACCAGCCGGCCATGATGCTGATGATCGGCCTGAGCGTGATACTCACTATCTTTATCGGCGGCGTGCAGGTGATCAAAGGGAATATTACCGTGGGCAACCTCGCGGAATTTGTGCTGTATGTTAACATGCTGACGTTCCCGTTCTTTTCCATCGGCTGGGTGGCCTCCATGATACAGCGCGCCGCGGCATCGCAGCAGCGCATCAACGAGTTCCTCGACGAAAAGCCCGGGATACATGACCGGCCCGATGCGCGCGCGGCAACGCTGGAAGGGGAGATCCGTTTCGAGCAGGTGTCGTTTACCTATCCGCACACCGGCATACAGGCGCTGAAAGATTTTGACCTCACCATCCGGCGGGGTGAAAAAGTGGCCGTGATCGGCCGTACCGGCTCCGGGAAATCCACGCTGGCACAGCTGCTCATCCGCATGTACGATCCGCAGGAAGGCAGGATACTCATCGACGGCAACGACATCCGCGACCTGAAGCTTTCCACCTTGCGCAACCAGATCAGCTATGTGCCGCAGGACGTATTCCTGTTTTCCGATACTATCACCAACAACATCCGTTTCGGAGAACCAACGGCCGCTGAAGAAGCCATTCACCAGGCCGCGCGGCAGGCCTCCGTGGAAAAAGATATTCTCAGCCTGCCCGAAGGTTTCAGCACGGTAGTGGGAGAGCGGGGCGTAACCCTCAGCGGCGGCCAGAAGCAGCGCGTATCCATCGCCCGCGGCCTGATCCGCAATCCGAACATCATGGTGTTCGACGATTGTCTTTCAGCAGTGGATGCGCGCACCGAAAAAGAGATCATCGGCAACCTGTACGCTTACCTGCAAAACAAAACGGCGATCATCATCACGCACAGGATATTTTCGCTGTTCACCTTCGACAAGATCATCGTTCTGGACGAAGGAAGGATGATCGAAAGCGGAACACATGAAGATTTATTATCAAGGAATGGCTATTATGCGGAGCTGTATGCACGACAGCAATCAGGGGAGGAAGAGCGCGTAAACGAATAAATTTCATGAGGTTGTAAACCGCTCCCATCAAGCTTTACGCGAAATATAAGATGTTTTTTCAAAATCATTTAAAATTATTTTGATATTTGTAAAACAATAGTATATTTGTTGATTATTGATTATTCAAACAGGATTTGATTCGTTAACACTTAAATCTATCAACTGTGGCGTACGAAAACAACAATCAACAGGAAAGAAACAATGACAGCATCTTTTCCAAGAGATTGAAAGCTGGCAAAAGAAGACCTTATTTCTTTGATGTAAAAACTACTCGGGGCAACGATTACTTTCTGACTATCACCGAAAGTAAAAAACGTTTCAACGACAACGGTTACGACAGGCATAAAGTATTCCTGTACAAAGAAGACTTTAACAAGTTTCTCAATGCTTTAACCGAAACCATCAATTATGTAAAAACAGAATTGATGCCCGATTTCGACTTTGATGCTTACAACCATGATTATTCCGAGTCCCGCGAAGACGAGCAGGACGGCGAAGGCGTGGAAGTATCCGCACCCGTTGCTCACACCGAGCGCACAGAAGTAGCTGCCGAAGCGGAAGCCCAGGCGCCTTCCGGCGAGGATGTGGACAAATGGTAATTATTTCTTTCTACCTGTCAACTGATAAGATACTTAACCTCCGGCCTTGCCGGAGGTTTTTTTGTGCGTGTGATTTCGTCCGGCAAACGCCCGGACCTGCGAAATGAAAAGATGCATCCCGTAATGAAGATCACGTGAATAAAACAGGGCAGACCGTAGTTTCTGGCCAGCCCTGCAAGGTTATTGTGTATGGCGTTTCATTCTCATGAACGACGCCACTGCTTATACAAATTGATCAACCCGTTCGTAGAAGAATCATGGCTGGTCACGTCCTCATCACCGCCCAGTTCCGGCAAGATCCTGTTCGCCAGCTGCTTGCCCAGCTCCACGCCCCATTGATCGAAGCTGTAGATGTTCCAGATGATCCCCTGCACGAATATCTTATGTTCGTACATCGCGATGAGCGCGCCGAGGTTGTACGGCGTGATCTTGTCGAGCAGGAAGGAATTGGTGGGTTTGTTGCCGCTGAAAACCTTGAAAGGCACCAGCTCTTCCGGCGTGCCTTCCGCGCGTACCGCTTCGGCGGATTTCCCGTTCATCAGCGCCTCCGTCTGCGCAAAAAAATTGCTCAGCAGCTTCGGATGATGATCGCCGATGGGGTTGTGACTGATGGCAGGCGCGATAAAATCGCAGGGGATCACGCGGGTGCCCTGGTGTATCAGCTGGTAAAAGGCATGCTGGCCGTTGGTGCCGGGCTCGCCCCATACCACGGGGCCGGTGGCCCATTCCACGGGCTTGCCGTTGCGGCTGGTGCTTTTGCCGTTGCTTTCCATATTGCCTTGCTGGAAATAGGCCGCAAAACGATGCATGTATTGATCGTACGGAAGGATGGCCTCCGACTGCGCGCCGAAGAAATTGCCGTACCAGATGCCCAGCAGCGCCATGATCACGGGGATGTTGCGCTCGAAGGGCGTATCGCGGAAATGTACGTCCGTATGATGCGCGCCCTGCAGCAGCGCGGCGAAATTTTCATAACCGATGGTGAGCGCGATGGACAGCCCGATGGCGCTCCAAAGGCTGTAACGGCCGCCTACCCAGTCCCAGAACGCGAACATGTTCTTGGGGTCGATGCCAAAGGCGGTAACGGCCTTTTCGTTGGTGGACAGCGCGGCGAAATGCAGCGCCACGTCTTTTTCGCTGCCGCCGTTCCCGAGGAACCATTCGCGCGCGGTATGCGCGTTGGTCATGGTTTCCTGCGTGGTAAAGGTTTTGGAGGCGATGAGGAACAGCGTTTCGTCCGCCTTTATTTTTTTGAGCGTTTCCGCGATATGCGTACCGTCGACATTGGACACGAAGTAAGGCTGCATGCCTTCGAGCCAGTAGGGTTTCAGGGCTTCTGTAACCATCACCGGGCCGAGGTCGGAGCCGCCGATGCCGATATTCACGATATAACGGATACGCTTACCCGAAAATCCTTTCCATTCACCGGAATGCACGCGGGCGCAAAAATCTTCCATCTGTTTGAGCACGGCTTTCACTTCGGGCATCACATCCCTGCCGTCGAGCTTCACGGGGCCGCCGGATAAATTGCGGAGGGCGGTGTGCAGTACGGCGCGGCCTTCGGTGACGTTGATCTTTTCAGCGTTGAACATGGCCCTGATGCCTTCGTCCACCTTACATTCCGCCGCCAGCGCCAGCAGGTGCCGCATGGTGTCCGCGGTGACGAGGTTTTTGGAATAGTCGAAAAAAATATTGCCGGATTGCAGGGAAAATTTGCTGAAACGGCCGGGGTCGGCGGCGAAAAGACCGCTCATTTGCGTTTGGGCCATCTCCGCGGCATGCGGGGTGAGTTGTTGCCAGGCTTTTGTGGTGGCAGGATCTACGGATGGGAACATAATGTGTCTGTTAAAGATTCGCTCAAAAATACGCAGGCGGACCGAAAGATGAAAGAGAACATTCAGATGAGCGGCCGTTTGCGCAGCAATTGCATGAGCACGCTCAGCACCAGCACGGCGATCACCAGCGTGCCCGCGGCGATGATGGTAGGGGAGTCCCGCGTGAGCGCCGCTTCCCGCTTGAGGATGATGCCGTAAAAGCCCCAGATGCATACGAGGCCGTACCAGATGTTATTATGCCGGAAGATCATGAACAGCGCGGCCAGCGTGCCCACGATCATGCCGATGATGGTCCAGGCCACCTGGCTGACGCCCCAGCCGGTCCACCCGATGGAGGTGAGAAAAACGAAAATATTGGCGATGGTGGCAATGCTGATCCAGCCGAAGTAAATGCCGAAAGGGAAGTGGATGAATATCTTCTCCCTTCTCGGCGCGCCGGGGTGGGCGATGCGGAAGGCGGAGTGGATCTTGGCGAGCGTGTACAGCACGAGCAGTATCAGCAGCAGCGACAGCCATATGAGGTCGTAATGCCAGGCGAACAGCCAGCAGGCGTTGCCGAGGCAGTTGAGCAGGAACCAGTATTTCATGCGCACGATAAAGGCGCTCAGCTCCGCCTCGTGGCCTTTGGAAAAGGACAGCCACAGCTGGTAAACGGCAAAAGCCAGCAGGCCGAGATAGATCAGGCCCCAAACCGAGAAGGTGACGTTGGCGGGTGTGAACAAATTGGGATACTGTCGCGAAATTTCCCCGGTGGTACGGCCGTTCAGCGTGGAAGTATTCGCCAGCACGTTCACCCCGATCACGACCAGGAGGGCGATCAGGTTAAAAGAGGTCTGCTGCCTGAAATGAGGGATGCTCATGCGGGTTTCCATGTTGGGTCAGGATTTGGTTTGAATTCCAGCAAAAATCTTTCCATCCCTAATTTAAGCATTAATAATGAGTTGATTGCAGGTTTCGTAATTCATCAATAAAGATTTATCTTTGCGGACTTATGACAGCAGAGCAACTTAAAGCTATGAGGGACCGTTTGTACGTCCTGGGAGGTTTTCTTTAACGTACAGGACCGTATAGACAAAATAGAAAATGATAAGCAGATGACCCTCGCTCCCGGGTTCTGGGACGACAATGAAAGGGCCACTGCGATCCTCAAAGAGATCAAGGTGAACAAGTTCTGGGTGGACCTGCACGACGAGGTGCGTACGGCAATAGACGACGCCGCCACACTGCAGGAATTCCAGAAAGAAGGCGAAGCCACCGAAGAAGACGTGAACGCCGCTTACGATGCCGCCCTCAAGGCGCTCGACGAGCTGGAGTTCAAGAGCACGCTCAACCAGCCGGAGGACGAAATGCCGGCCGTACTGACCATCAACTCGGGTGCGGGCGGCACGGAAAGCCAGGACTGGGCGGAGATGCTCCTTCGCATGTACCGCATGTACGGTGAAAAGCAGGGCTGGAAAGTGAGCGAGATCGACGTGCAATACGGCGACGGCGCGGGCATCAAATCCGCTACGCTCGAATTCGACGGCGACTTTGCTTACGGCTTGCTAAAGGCCGAAAGCGGCGTGCACCGCCTGGTGCGCATTTCACCGTTCGACTCCAACGCGCGCAGGCATACTTCCTTTGCTTCCGTGTTCGTATACCCGCTGGTGGACGATACCATCGAAGTAAGCGTGAACCCGGCCGACCTGGAATGGGAATTTTACCGTTCCGGCGGTAAAGGCGGGCAGAACGTGAACAAGGTGGAAACCGCGGTGCGTTTGAAACACATTCCTTCCGGCATCATCATCGAATGCCAGCAAAGCCGCACCCAGGGCGAGAACCGGGAGAAGGCCTTGACCATGCTGAAATCCCGTCTTTACGAAGAGGAGATCCGCAAGCGGGAAGAATTGAAGAACGCCACCAACGCCAACAAACGCAAGATCGAATGGGGCTCGCAGATCCGTTCCTACGTATTCCATCCTTACAAAATGATCAAGGACCACCGTACCGACTTCGAGGTCGGCAACGTAGGCCCCGTCATGGACGGAGAGCTGGACGGTTTTATAAAGGCCTACCTGATGATGCAGAAAGAAGATGAGAAAGGCTGAGAAAGCAGCAGCCAGTTACAGCAATATTGAATTCTAAACCGAAACAACAAAATCAAAGCCATGCACAATGCTTATTTTGACTTTGCAGCACCAGGCAATGAACCGGTATTGAGCTATGCGCCCGGCTCCCCGGAAAGAGCAGCCCTCAAACAACAGCTGGCCGCGTTCAAAGCCGTTGAGCTGGACATACCCATGTACATCGGCGGCAAGGAAGTGCGCACCGGCAAAACGGTGGACATCCGCCCCCCGCACGAGATCAAACACAAGCTCGGCCACTTCCACGCGGGAGACGCCGGTCATGTGAAAGACGCCATCAACGCAGCCCTCGCGGCACGCGAGCAATGGGCGGACACGCCCTGGGAACAACGCGCCGCCGTGTTCCTCAAAGCCGCCGAGCTGCTCGCCACCAAATACCGCGCGCATACCAACGCCGCCACCATGCTCGGCCAGAGCAAAAACGCATACCAGGCGGAGATCGACAGCGCATGCGAGCTGATCGACTTCCTCCGTTTCAACGTGCATTACCTTACCGATATTTACCGTCAGCAACCCGTCAGCTCCCCCGGCGTACACAACCGCCTGGAGTACCGCCCGCTGGAAGGTTTCGTGCTGGCCGTTACACCGTTCAACTTCTCCGCTATCGGGGGCAACCTGCCCACTTCCGCCGCCATGTGCGGCAACGTGGTGGTATGGAAACCCGCCAATACACAGGTATACCACGCATCTTTCTTTATGAAGGTGCTCATCGAGGCCGGTTTGCCGGACGGCGTGATCAACCTCGTATATGCCGACGGGCCTACCATCGGCGACGTTTGTTTTTCACATCCCGATTTCGCGGGCATCCACTTCACCGGCTCCACCGGCGTGTTCCAGACCATGTGGAAGACCATCGGCAACAACATCGCCAAATACAAAACCTACCCGCGCATCGTGGGCGAGACCGGCGGCAAGGACTTCGTGATCGCGCATAAATCCGCTGACGTAGACGCCGTAGTAACGGCCCTCGCACGCGGCGCCTTCGAATTCCAGGGCCAGAAATGCTCCGCGGCTTCGCGCGCATACCTGCCCGGCAATATCGCGGAAGAGATCAAGGCTAAGCTCACCGCCGAGCTGAAGACCATGAAAATGGGCACCACCGAGGATTTCAGCAACTTCATCAACGCCGTGATCGACGAACGTTCGTTTGACAAGATCGCCGCTTATATCGAAGCAGCGAAAAAAGATCCCAAGGCAAAGATCATCGCGGGCGGCAATTACAGCAAAACAGAAGGTTATTTCATAGAACCGACCGTTATTGAAACCACCGATCCTAAATACAGGACCATGTGCGAGGAAATTTTCGGCCCCGTGCTCACCGTGTACACTTACGACGCGGAGAAATGGGAAGAGACCCTCGAACTGGTGGACGGCACCAGCGAATACGCCCTCACCGGCGCCGTGCTGGCGCAGGACCGTTACGCGCTCGACCTCGCCACCAAAAAACTGGTGAACGCAGCCGGCAACTTCTACCTGAACGACAAACCCACCGGCGCGGTAGTAGGCCAGCAGCCTTTCGGCGGCGCGCGCGCATCGGGCACCAACGACAAAGCGGGGTCGCAGCTGAACCTCTACCGCTGGCTGAGCGCCCGTACCGTGAAGGAAACGCTGGTACCGCCCACGGATTACCGGTATCCCTTCCTCAAAGAAGCATAAGGTTTTATTTTTTCCGCCGGAAGGCGGGTAATTATGTGAAACTGTATACGCGGCCGTCCCGGTTTTCCCGGGGCGGTTTTTTTTATGCCCCGTTATGCTTTTTTACATATTTTTGGCGCGACACATACTCAGTGAACAGTTATACGGCTGAAGGCATGAGGGGCCTGACTGATGCTAACTTTTTATTCATGAACACCGGCGGAATGTATTCAGAAGCGGATGTACTGCGGCAGACGGCTGCCGGCGACGAAGCGGCTTTCCGTTGCCTTTTCGAGGGGCACCGCGACAAGCTGTTCGCCTACATGTTGCGCATCAGCGGGAGCGACGACACCGCCAAGGACATCGTGCAGGATGTGTTCCTGAAGATATGGACGGACCGGCACCTGCTTCCCGGCATCCGCAATTTCGACGCTTATATTTTTACACTGGCGCGCAACCACGCCTTTAATCTCGCCAAACGCAGCGCTTACCGCAACGACATCCTCCGCAGCCTGTACGCCGGGCAAACCGGCGCCTCGCACGAAACCGAGCAGCTGGTGCGCTACAGGGCGTTGCAGGATCAGCTGGACAAAGCCATCAGCCAGCTGCCGCAGCAGCAGAAAACCGTTTTTACGCTCAGCCGCCTGCAGGGGCTTACCGTGGAGGACATTGCCCGCAGGCTGCATATTTCCGAAGGCACGGTAAAAAAACATCTCAGCCTGGCTACACAGGCGCTGAAAGGCATTATCCGGCAAGACCCGGCGATCGTTCTCATTATTGCAGCGGTAGGGCAGGGTTGTTGGCAGCTGGTTTGAACGGGTTTCTTTTATCCTGTATTTTTATTTTGACGATGGCTTTGATGCGGGCCCGCCTGGCTTTTATCCGGGTTGACCCGAAGTCTGTTCTGAACGGATCTTTTATTCGAATTGCCTGAAAACATTCTCATTCCATGTCCTGAAAGGCGCTTTTCATCCCCCGGTCCCACGAAAATTTTTTTGAACGGCACTACTCCGGTGCGTTCAGTTATTTGTCATCATAACAGGAACACGCATTTTTTATGTCGGCATCGAGAATACAATACTTATTTCAGCAATGGTTCAACCGCAAAGCCACGCCCGCGGAACAACAGGAGCTGCAGCAGCTGCTGGAAGACCCGGAACACGACGCTTCGCTGAACGCCGCGCTGGAAGAGGCCTGGACGGGATTCACTCCCGACAAACGAATGGACGGGCAGGATGCCGCGCAAATTTTCCGGGAGATCACCACGCCCGAAACCAGGGTGCGCCCCATGCGGCGCTGGTGGGCGGCCGCGGCCGCCGCGGTGGTGCTGGGCATGGCGGTAGCGGGTTATAACCGGCTGCGTGAAAAAGACATTTCCGCTCCACAGATCATTTCATCCAATGCAGATATAGCCCCGGGCGGCAACAAGGCCACGCTCACCCTGGCGGACGGCTCCGTGGTAACGCTGGACAGCGCCGGCAACCAGGTGATCAGGCAGGGCAGCGCCCGCATCAGCCAGCAGGGCGGTCAATTGCGTTATGAAGGCGCGGAGGACCAGCCGCCCGTATGGAACAAGCTCAGCACGCCGCGCGCCGGCCAGTTCAGGATCACCTTGCCCGACGGCACGCGCGTATGGCTCAACGCAGCCTCTTCCATCCGTTACCCTACCGCCTTCGCAGGAGCAGAGCGGAAAGTGGAGATCACGGGGGAAGTGTATTTCGAAGTAACGCACGATGCGCGGAAACCCTTCCGGGTGGAAGTGGCCGGCC
Organism: uncultured Chitinophaga sp.; assembly: GCA_966250725.1. GTDB lineage: Bacteria > Bacteroidota > Bacteroidia > Chitinophagales > Chitinophagaceae > Chitinophaga. The sequence continues at coordinate 7,800 of CBINIO010000023.1, read as the reverse complement.
GCAGCACCGTGGAAGTGCTGGGCACCAGCTTTAACATCAGCGCGTATGCGGACGAAACAATGATCAAAACGACGTTGCTGGAAGGAAAAGTGAAAGTGGCCGCGAACGGCAATCCCGCGCAGGAGCTGCGTCCCGGCCAGCAGGCGATACAGGCGGAATCGGGCAGCGTCACCATCAGCAACGACGTGGACCCGGCGGAAGTGCTGGCGTGGAAGGACGGCTGGTTCCAGTTCAACCAGGCAAGCATCCCCGAAGTGATGCGGCAGCTGGCCCGCTGGTACGACGTGGAAGTGCATTACGCCGGCGCCGTGCCGGACCGCGCATATGTAGGAAGGATAGAGCGCAGCCTTACGCTGGCACAGGTTTTACGGGTGCTGGAAAGGAGCGGGATACATACCAAAATCGAGGGAAAACAGCTGACGCTGCTTCCATAAATCGTATTCTTTCACCTAAAAAATTCACGTATCGGAAAAAAAACACCAGGATCAAAGCCGTAAAAAACCGGCTCCCGACTGGCATCGGGGCCGGCAATGGGCAAAAACTGCATGGTAAACAATTTTCAAAATTCCCAAATCTAAGTTATGAATTTAACCGCTTTGCGCCAATATCGGTTTGGCGCACTGTACCTGTCAACCAAATTCTGGAGGATCATGAGGTTAGTAACCGCCTTCATCCTGATCGGAGCGCTGCACGTCAGCGCCAGCAGCTACTCGCAGACCGTCACGCTTTCGGCACGCAAGATCTCGCTTGCACGCGTATTTAAAGCCATCGAAAAACAGGCCGGCTACGGCTTCTTTTACGACGCCGGTCTCCTCAAAGGCGCGCCGCCCGTGTCCATCGACGTGGAAAAAGCGCCGGTGGAGCTGGTGCTCAACGAAGTGCTCAAAAACCGCGGCCTGTCTTATTCCATCGAAAACCGCACCGTAACTCTTATGCGAAAAGTGGAACTGCCCGAGCTGCCCGCAGCGGCGGAAGCGGCAGACAGCTCCATCGTCGTAAAAGGCAGGGTGGCGGACAGCAAGAACTTTGGCCTTCCCGGCGTAAGCGTGCTCGAAAAAGGCACGTCCAACGGCACCGTGACTAACGAGCGCGGCGAGTTCTCGCTGAAGGTAAAAAGCGCCGCCGCGTCGCTGGTGCTCAAGTACATCGGCTATGAAACCATCGAGACGCCCGTACAGCAGGGCGCCATGAACATCACGATGCAGGAGTCGGAATCCGAGCTCGGCGAAGTGGTGGTAGTGGGTTACGGCACGCAGAAAAAGGTAGACCTTACCGGCTCGGTGGCTACGGTGAACAGCAAAGAGATCGAGAACCGCGCGGTGACCAACGTGTCGTCCTCACTGGCTGGGCTCGCCCCCGGCGTGGCCGTGCGCCAAAGCTCCGGCCGCCCCGGCAGCGACGGCGCCAGCATCCGCATACGCGGGCAGGGCACGCTGAACAACAACAACGCGCTGGTGCTGATAGACGGCATCATCGGCAGCATGGACGCCGTAAACCCGAACGACGTGGAAAGCATCTCGATCCTGAAAGACGCCGCCTCCGCATCGATCTACGGCTCGCTCGCCGCCAACGGCGTGATACTCATCACCACCAAACGCGGCAAAACGGGCAAGCCGGTGCTGAGCTATTCCTCCGTACTGTCCCTTACCCGGCCCACCAACCTGCCCGTATTCGTAACGGATTACGTGCGTCATATGAACCTGTACAACGAAGCCGCCCGGAACCTGGGCCAGGCGCCGGTGTACTCGCAGGCCAGCATCGACAAATGGACGGAAGCCAATAAAGATCCCAATGCCCTCAACGAATTCGGCATTCCGAACTATGTAGCGTACCCGAATACGGACTGGGGCAGCGAGATATTCGAAAAGAACATCGTGCAGAACCACAACCTGGCCGTAACGGGCGGCAGCGAGCACGTTCATTATAATGTGTCCGCCCGCATCCTGAACAACCCGGGGCTGATGCACAACACCGGCCTGAAACGTTACGAGATGCGCGCGAACCTCGAAGTAAAAGTGACCGATTACCTCACCATCGGCACCCAGACTTTCGGCCTGCTGCAAAACCGCCAGAAAGGCAATACGGACAATACATTCAACTATCTCCGTCAAACTACGCCCGGTCTTTATCCCTTGTACAACGGACGTTTCGGCGCGCCTTCCTCACCCGACGAATCCGCCGGCCTCAACAACCTGCTGGTACACCTGTACGGCAACGGCGGCAACGAACAGACTTCCCGCTTCAACTCCACCGTATACGGCAAGCTCAACATCTGGAAAGGCCTGCAGCTCGAAAGCAAGATCAACTACCAGATGAACCAGTACGACGCCACGAGCTTCAGCATCCCGCTGGACCGCTGGGATTTTTCCAAGAACATCATCATCGTGCCCGCGGGTCTTCCCAATACGCTCGGCACCTCGTTCAACTACAGCAAAAACCGCCAGCTCACTTTTGACAACGTGCTGCGTTACAATACCATCATCAACAAGGATCACAGCGTTGGCGCGCTGGTGGGCTACAACCAGTATTCGTTCAATTACAACGATGTGGCCGCATCCAAACGCGGGCTGATAGACGCTACCGTTACCACGCTCAGCTCGGCTACGGACATGGTGTCCACCACCGGCGGCGGCTACGATTATGCGTACCGCTCTTATTTCGGCCGTGTGAATTACGGGTATAAGGAAAAATACCTGGTGGAAGCAAACCTCCGCTACGACGGCGTTTCCCGTTTCGCGCAGGACAACCGCTGGGGCACGTTCCCTTCATTTTCCGCGGGCTGGCGGCTTTCGGAAGAGCCTTTCCTGAAAAACATGCAGCGCACCTTCCAGAACCTGAAATTGAGAGCGTCCTGGGGCAAGCTGGGCAACAGCAACATCGGCAATTACGATTACATGGCCACTTACGGCGGCGTGAATTACGCGTTCAACAACGCGCCGGTGATCGGTCTGGCGCAAAGCAAATACGCCAACGCAGCGCTCAGCTGGGAAGAGACCACGCAGACGGACATCGGGCTGGACTTTACCATGATGCACAACCGCCTCTCCGTTGAAATGGACTACTACAGCCGGTATACGGACGGCATCCTGACCGTTCCGCCCATTTACCTCACCGCGGGCACGCAGGCCGGGCCAACGCGCAACACCGCCGCCGTGCTGAACCGCGGGCTGGAAGTGGCCGTGAACTGGCGCGACAACAAAGGCGACTTCAACTATTCCATCGGCGCCAACTTCGCGTACAATTACAACGTGGTGGACAAATACAAAGGCGCGCTGAAAGAGGGCTGGGGCAAGAACGATGCGGGCGACGACGTGTACACCAGCAATATCGGCGACGTATCGTCCGGCGGGCTGGAACGCATCGTGGAAGGGTATGGCATCAACACTTACTATCTCCGCGATCTCTACGCCGGCGATGGTTCCTACTTTAATGCGGACGGCAGCGTGAACATCAACGGCGGGCCTAAAACGGGCATGGTGCGCACACCGGAAGACCTTGCGTGGGTGAACGCCATGAAAGCCGCCGGTTATAACTTCTCACCGGTAAACACCGTTGGCAAGGCGCAGCTGTACTACGGCGATTTCATTTTTGCCGACCGCAACGGCGACGGGGTGTACGGCAACACGTTCGACCAATACCTCACCAATATCCGCACCGAGCCCAAATACATATTCGGCATCAATCTTTCCGCCGAATACAAAGGCATCGACTTTTCCATGATCTGGGCCGGCATGGCGGGCATGCAGTATTACTGGAACGGCGAAGGCTACAACAACTCCATCCTCCGCAACGGCAACGCCGCGGGCATCCGCATGGCGGACGACCACTATTATTACAACCCTGACAACGCGGACGATCCCGCCAACAACGTCAACGGCAAATTCCCGCGGCTGAAATTCAACAGCGACGCCATCAACAACACGGCCAACGTTTTCTGGATGGACAATGCGGCCTGGGTGCGCCTGAAGAACGCGCAGATCGGCTATACGCTGCCCGGGCACTGGACGGAAAGGCTGAAGATATCCAAAGTGCGCGTGTACTTCACCGGTGAGAACCTGCTCACCTTCACGGCTTTCCCGGGGCTTGACCCCGAGCTGGGGCCGAACGTGGGATATCCCACCATGCAGCAATTCGCACTGGGCTTAAACGTTAACTTCTAATCCGGCTACGACGATGAACAAAAAACACCATACCAAACGATATATACGAACTTCCATCCTGGCGCTGGCGATCGCGGGCAGCGCGGGTTTTCTCAACGGCTGTAAAAGCGATCTGCTGGACACGGTACCGCCCGGCAACATCGCTTCGTCCACCATGTGGACCACCGACAACCTTACCGACCTCGGCGTGGCCGGCGTGTACAACGCGCTGCGCCTGGGCATTTCCACAGGCGGCGCCAGCGGGCGCGAGCTGTACATGTACGACCGTTTTGTGACCAGCATCGGCCGCGACGGCGACGCCTTGCTGCAAGGCACCGCCACCACGAGCAACGGCATGTTCAGCAACGTATGGAAAGAACTGTATGAAGGCGTGCACCGCGCGAACGACGCCATTGCGAGCATTCCCGCCAAATCGCCTTCTCCCGCGGAGAAAAAGGCGCGGTACATCGCGGAGATGAAATTTATGCGCGCGTATTTTTACATGCGTCTCAACCAGCTCTGGAAAGGCGTGCCGGTGTATCTTGAACCGGTGCCGGTAGACCAGGTGAACCGCCCCCGCGAAACCGAGCAGGCCGTGTGGGACGTAGTGGTGCAGGACCTGACGGACGCCATCAACGAGCCGGAGCTGCCGATGAAATACGCGAAAGGCGCCGCGGCATACGGTCATGCCACCAAAGGCGCGGCGTACGCGCTGCGCGGCAAGGCTTACATGTACCAGCAGAAATGGGACCTGGCGGCCGCCGATTTCCAGAAAGTGCGCGAGGCGGGTTATGCGCTCTTTGGCAATTACTTCGAGCTGTTCCGCCCCGCCAACGAGCAATGCGATGAAATGATCTTTTCCATCCAGCATACCAACGTGTCCGGCTTTGGCTCCACCACGCAGTTCTACACCGGCACGCGTTCTTCTTTCGGCTCCTGCTGGAACTCCTATATGATACACCCCGACCTGGTGGACATGTACGAAAACCAGGACGGCAGTCCTTTCGACTGGAACACGATCATACCCGGCTATAACGCCATGCCCGCCAAACAGCGTGAAGTGTATTTCTTCCGCAACAACCTCACCGAAGCAGAGATCAACGCTGCTAAGGCAAGAGGGGTGGATATGGCCGCTTACCTGCCGGACGGCAACGAACAGCGTATCGTACAGGCGTACGCCGGCCGCGACCCGCGCCTTACCGCGAACGTGATCACGCCGTACTCCACTTATCTCGGCAGGCCGATCGAAGGAGCGGACCGCGTATTTACCTACCGCTGGCCGCACCGCAACGAGAACCTGCCCACGCTGGACCTCACCACGGACACACGAACGTTCTTCTATTACCTGCACCGCAAGTTCGTATACCTCGGCAGCGGCGAGCTGCCCGACCGCATTACCGGGCCTACCGACTTCCCGCTGATCCGTTTCGCGGACGTGCTGCTGATGTGGGCCGAAGCGCTCAACGAACAGGGCCTGACCGACGATGCGGTTTCGCTGGTGAACGAAGTAAGACAGCGCGCGGGCGTAGCCCTGCTCAATTCTTCCCCCGCCACCACCGTCACCGGCAAGGAAGACATGCGCATGCGCATCCGTCATGAAAGAAGGGTGGAATTCCCCAACGAGGGCATCAGCTTTTTTGATGAAATGCGCTGGAAATCGTGGAAAGAAACCGTATTCTATTCCGGCAACGGCGTGAAGGAGATCTGGGGCCACGTGACCATACCGTACCTCTGGGCGGGCGATCATCTGTACAACTGGGCCATTCCCGAACAGGAAGCGCAGATGAACACCAGCCTGCAGCAGAACCCGGACTGGATCAACTGATCGTTTTGCATAATAATTGTGTCAGGAGAGCGAAGGGCTGGCCGTTTGGCCGGCCCTTTCTTTGTGCCGAAGATTGAATCCGGGCCTGATCAGCGATCTAAAAAGGCCGCGCCGTGCTCTTGAAAAGAGAAATGGTGCGGCCTTCCTGTTTTTTAACATACTTCGTCCTGGGCTTTGGTGCAAAGCCAGACAGGACAACCATTTCAGGCAATCTACGCTTTCAGCTTTTTAATCGCCTCCATCGCTTCCTCCACGTGCTGCGTGGCTTTCGTCATGGAGTTGAACTGGTGCACCACCTTGCCTTTGCCGTCGAGCACGTAGGTTACCCGGCCCGGCATCATCATGGTCTTCGGCACGCCGAACAGCTTGCGTACTTCGCCTTTGGTATCGCTGAGCAGGGTGAAGGGAAGATGGTATTTTTCGGCGAAACGTTTGTGGGAAGCCACGTCGTCCGAGCTGATGCCCACCACCTGCACGCCCGCATCCTGGAACGCGGAGAAGGAATCGCGGAAAGAGCAGGCTTCCTTGGTGCAGCCGGGCGTATCGTCTTTCGGATAAAAATACACCACCACGGGGCCTTTGGCCAGCGCGGACGACAGGGTGAAGGTATGCCCGTCCTGGTCCTGCAGCGAAAAATCGGGTACAATGTCGCCGATGGCGATCTGTGATTTTGCCTCCGAGCCAAAGCCAAAGAGGCTTAACATGATCAGCATGGTTTGTAAGAATTTCATGACCTGAATGATTATATGCTCAAAATTACATTAATCCTTATTTTTGACCTTTAATAAATCCCCTCAGCTTTGAAATCTATTCTTACAGACCGGCAATTAGCAATAACAATTGAGAGATTAAGCCACCAGCTGATCGAAAATCACCTGGACTTCAGCGATACCGTGATCATCGGCCTGCAGCCGCGGGGCATTTACCTGTCGGACAGGATCTATCACAACCTTCAGCAGCTGCTGCCCGGCGCGGACATTCCTTACGGCCGGATGGACATTACCTTTTACCGCGACGACTACAAGTCCGGCAAAGGGCTGCAGGTGCCCAACGAAACCGACATCGATTTTTCCATAGATAACAAGCGTGTGATACTGATAGACGACGTGCTGTACACCGGCAGAACGATCCGTTCCGCCATGGACGCGCTGCTGGACTTCGGCCGGCCCGCCAAGGTGGAGCTGCTGGTGCTGATAGACCGCCGTTTCAGCCGCGAGCTGCCTATTCAGCCTGATTATACCGGCCGCACGATAGACGCTATCATTACGGAACGCGTAAAAGTGCTCTGGAAAGAACGCGATGGTAAAGATGAAGTTGTGTTGATTGCCTAAACCTCTTATATTTGCACCTTAGAATGTCACTGTCTGTTAAACATCTGCTGGGTATACGCGATCTGACGCGTCAGGATATAGAGCTCATCTTTCAAACCGCCGATCAATTCAAGGAAGTTTTACAACGTCCTATCAAAAAAGTTCCCACCCTCCGGTATAAGACCATCGTCAACGTATTTTTCGAGAACTCCACGCGCACGCGCATTTCTTTCGAGCTGGCTGAAAAGCGGCTGGGAGCGGATGTGGTGAACTTTTCCGCGTCGGGCAGTTCCGTATCCAAGGGCGAAACGCTGATCGACACGGTGAACAACATCCTGTCCATGAAGGTGGACATGGTGGTGATGCGCCATTCCGCCACCGGCGCCCCGCACTTCCTCAGCAAGCACATCAGCGTGCCGATCGTGAACGCGGGGGATGGCATTAACGAACACCCCACGCAGGCCCTGCTGGACGCATTTTCCATCCGGGAAAAGCTGGGAGGGGTGGAAGGAAAAAAGATCGCGAT
>CBINIO010000022.1:0-17683 GCA_966250725.1 uncultured Chitinophaga sp. | reverse complement strand
CGCCGCGGGAACGTACCTGCACCATCGTGCCTTCGGGCACGAACAGGCCGGCCATTTTTATAACATCCGGGAGGGAACCGCCGCCATTGAAACGAAGGTCGAGAATGATCCCTTCCACTTTTTCATCTTTTAGTTTCCGGATCTCCTTCGCCACATCGTCGTAGGAAAATGCGCCGTCGCGGTCGTTGAAGTCCGCATAAAATTCCGGCAGGTAAATATACCCGATCTTATGCGCGCCGCTGATAATGGCGGATTTGGCGAAGGTATCGTCAAGCTTGATCTCGTCGCGGATCAGCTGCACTTCCTTGATGGTGCCGTCCAGGCTTTTTACGGTAAGCCGCACCTGCGAGCCTTTGGTGCCGCGGATGATGGTCACGGCCTCGTCAACGGCGTAACCGCTGATGTCCACCGCTTCCTTCTCGCCTTCGCCTACTTTCAGGATCACGTCGTCCGCCTTCAGCCTGCCGTCTTTCCAGCTGGGGCTGCCGGGCACGATGCTCACGATCTTGATGCGGCCTTCCTCTTCACGCAGCTGCGCGCCGATGCCGTAAAACTTCCCGGCCATCGATTCCTGGAAGGAGCGTTTTTCAACAGGCGGGAAATAATCGGTATGCGGGTCCATCGTAGTGGTGATGGAGTTGATGTAGAGGGAAAAACGGTCGTCCTGGCTGGTACGGTTCTTCAGCCGGTCGAAATACCGGTCGTAGATCTTTTTTACGCGGGCGCGGGCTTCGGCTTCCAGCTGCGCATCGGTTTTGCCGGCCTTGTCCTTGTCTTTGTCCTTGTCGCGCTGATCGAGCAGCTCGGCGTATTTTTCGAGCGTGCGGTATTTCAGCGATTTGCGCCAGGCTTCTTTCCGTTCGGCCTCGTTCGCCGGCCAGTCGATGTTCTCCGTATCCATCATCACCTTTTCGGATTTGGAGAAGTCGAATGGTTTGGCGAGTATTTCCGGGTACAGCGTGGCTACTTCCAGCGTACGTTTTTTTATAATTTCTGTGGTGCGGTTGAAAAAGTCGAGCGAAGCGCCGTTCAGCTCGTCATCCACATGCGTCTCCAGCTGTTTGAGCGCCTGGATGTCGCTTTTCAGGAAAAATTTCTTTTCGCCATCCAGGTTTTTCAGGTATTTGACGAATACCTCGCGGGAAAACGCATCGTCTATTTTTTTCGGCTGGTAATGGCCTTCCTTCAATATCTGGCCCACCAGTGAAATGATGGCCTGGTACCGGGTCGGCGGATCGTCCTTTGCGGCGATCCTGGTAAATGCGAATATGCCAGCGGTAAGGCTGAGAAGCATTACCGGAACTATCACTTTCAGTTTCATCTTCATAACCCAAAGATCAATTACAGAATATCGGTTTCAAGGATGCGAAAGGTTATTCCGGATCCGGTTCAAATATAAGCCTTATCGCCCAGCGGACACGCATCATTCCACGGCCCGGCGGGCATTTTTAACATATTGTTGCCGGTAAAAAGCGCGTATTCCCTTTACCTTGTTACCATTGGAACAAACATTGCGCCATTCGTAACCGGTAATCGTTCGCCCGTACTATTTCACCAGCTTGTACACGCCGCCCTTATTGCTGGCGCCCGCAATGGTGACGAGCATATACAGCTCGCCCGCATCGTCCTGACCCCAGCTGAGCAATTGCAGGTTGCCTTCGGGCCTGTTCCCGAAAACGAGGTTTTCCCGCACCCATTTGTTGCCTTTCTGCGTCAGCGTCCAGGTTTTACCGTTGTAATCGCCGAAAACGTACTTCCCGGCCAGCGCGGGCACGGCTTTGCCGCGGTATACATACCCGCCGGTAATGCTGATGCCGTCGCCGTGATCGTATTCGTGGATGGGCGCTATCAGCCTGCTTTTATCGGCGCCTTCGGGCGCGTTGTATTCGTGGTACCCTTCCATGATCCGCCAGCCGTAGTTGCCGCCTTTGGTGATGATGTCCACCTCCTCGTACTTGTTTTGCCCCACATCGCCGGCAAAAAGACGGCCGCTGGCCTTATCAAATGAAATGCGCCAGGGATTGCGCAGGCCATAGGCCCATATTTCCGGGCGGGCGCCGTCGCGGCCTGTGAACGGGTTATCTTTCGGAACGGCGTAGGGCGCTTTGTTCACGTCGATGCGGAGGATCTTGCCCAGCAGCGTGCCGAGGTTCTGGCCGTTGCCTTCCGGGCCGTGCTTGTCGCCGCCACCGCCGCCGTCGCCCGTGGAAATGTAGAGGTAACCGTCCCGGCCGAAAATGATGTCGCCGCCGTTGTGGTTGCTTTCGGGCTGATCGAACTCCAGCACTGTTTTTTGGGTGGAAGTTTCGGCCGTATTGTCCGAAGGCTTGTTCACATGGTATTCCGCCACCACGCTTTTATGGTTGAGGCCCCTGCGGGCGTTCGCCACGGGCGCGCTGAAATAGAGGTAGAATTTGCCGTTGGTCTTGAAGCCGGGGTGAAAGGCCATGCCGAGCAAACCGCGCTCGTCGTACGCCGGGTTCACTTTCACCATGTCGGCGCTCACGTCGATGAACGGCCGGGGCAGCAATTTACCGTTTTGCACTACCCACACCCGTCCTTCTTTCTGGACGATAAAAAGGCGGTGCGACCCGTCCGCCGGCACAGCCATGCATACGGGCGACAACACCTCGTCGGTAACCAGCTGCAGCTTTGCCTGCTGCGCGTGAAGGCGCCCGGTAGCGGGAAAGGCCAGCGCACCGGCCAATATCAGATTCACCAGCTTCATACTGCGATGGAATTTTAGGAACTAAAAATAATCAAAGCGATCATACTTGCCGGAAAAAGTTGATCGTTGGATAATGAGCGGTTTGACCGGAAAGGATTAATTTTACGGCCGCACAAAAACTTACAGATTGGACGAATCCGCCCTCCTGCCGAACGACCCGTATGCATCGCTGCGATACAAAGAATTCAGGTACTTCCTGGTCATCCGTTTTTCCCTCATTTTCGCGCTGGCCATGCAATTCGCCATCGTGGAATGGAAAGTGTACCAGCTAACCCGCGACCCGCTGAACCTCGGCCTGATCGGTCTTGCGGAGTTTGTGCCTGCCATCAGCCTGGCATTGTTCGCCGGCAACATCGTCGATAAAAGAGAAAAACGCGGCATGGTGCTCAAATGCATCGGCGGTTACCTGTTCACCGGCACCGGGCTGTTCCTGCTTACCTGGGACGCGCTGATGGCCGGCGTGCACAAACCTGCCGTGCTGCTGCTTATCTACCTGCTGGTGTTTTGCGGCGGGCTTATCCGCGCATTCACCGGGCCGAGCAATTTTACGCTGCTGTCGTTGCTGGTGCCGCGGCCGCTGTACGCCAATGCCACTACCTGGAGCACTTCGGCCTGGCAGATCGGCGCTATCGCTGGCCCCGCGCTGGGCGGGCTTTGTATGGGATGGATCGGCGTGCATTGGAGCATGCTGCTGGTGATCGGTTTTGTGCTGATCGCGTTGTTCTGCATTTTGCAGATCTCGCCAAAACCGGTGTTCTACAAGGAGATCGGGGAAACGGTAAAGGAAAGGCTGACAAAGGGAATAAAATTCGTGTGGAACACCAAAGTGCTGCTGAACGCGATGGCGCTGGACATGTTCGCCGTGCTGTTCGGCGGTTCGGTGGCGATGATGACGATCTATGCGAACGACATTCTGCACGTAGGCCCGGCGGGTTTTGGCGCCATGCGCGCCGCGCCGGCCATAGGCGCTTTTCTCACGCTGGTGATGCTGGCCTACAAACCGATCGTGACCAAACCCGGCATCAAGCTGCTGGCGGCGGTGTTCGCGTTCGGGCTTTGCATTATCCTGTTCGGGCTGTCCAGGAACTTCCTGCTGTCGCTGGCGGCGCTGTTTTTCAGCGGTATGATGGACGGCGTAAGCGTGATCATCCGGCAGACGATCCTGCAGCTGAAAACGCCGGACGACATGCGCGGGCGGGTATCTTCCGTCAGCTCGATCTTTGTGGGCAGCAGCAATGAGCTGGGCAGCTTTGAAAGCGGCGTGGCGGCGAAGATCATCGGGCCGGTGGGCTCCGTGGTGTTCGGCGGCTGCATGACGCTGGGGGTGGTGATCACTACTTACATTATCTCGCCGGCCATGCGGAAGCTGGATTTAAAGGCCTGAGGGGCGATACCCCCATGGTCCTTACAGCATAGTAAAAGCGTTCTCCCGGTATAGATAGAGCATAGATAAAGCATAGATAAGGCATGGATAAAGCGGAAATAGAGCGTTAAAGCGTTCACTCACCTCGCCCCGCTACCGTTTTCAACCGTTCCAGCACAAAATGCACCGCCGGGCAGATGGTGGAGTTGAGCAGCGTGGTATTGGGGCGTTTGAAAAATTCCCCGCTGTCGGTATACGGGTAATTGCGGCAGTCGCCGGGGCGCACGTCGTAAATGGAGCAGTAGTTGTCGCTGCCGAGGAAGGGGCAGGGACTGCGCTTCACCACATAATCGCCGTCTTCGTCCAGCCGCAGGTAGGTTTCGATGAAAACGGATTCGCGCAGGCCGAGGTATTTGGACACTTTTTTGATGTCGGGCGTTTTGAACCGGGGGCTGATGGTTTTGCAGCAGCCCGCGCATTGCAGGCAGTCGATCTTCTCAAACGCTTCCTCATGCAGGGCCGGCAGGAGCTTTTCCGCGCCTTTCCCTTTTTTGGTCTGCATTTTTTGCAGGAACTGTTTGTAGGACTTCTGCTGTTCCTTCGCCTTTTTCTCCCAGTCGGAGCCTATTCCGCTCATGCCGCCGATTTTTATGCAAAGCTAACAAATCCTGCCGGATGAAAATCCCGTGACAATCATCCCCTCCCCAACCGCCCGAATATCAGTCTACTTTCCCTATCCCGCGGCGGGTTTGGCTGTTGCTGAAAAACATCATAGCTTTGCGCATTCTTTTACAAATACCTGCTTACATCATGAATCTTTTGAATACTTTCAAGAATGAATTCATTGGCCGCCACATCGGGCCCAATGAAGCAGAGACCAGCGCCATGCTCGGTAAGATCGGCATCGGGTCGCTGGAGGAACTGATCGACAAAACGGTGCCTTCGGCCATCCGCATGAAAAAGGACCTCGACCTCCCCGAAGCTGTAAGCGAATTCACCTACCTGAGCCAGCTCAAGGAAATTTCCCTGAAAAACAAAGTATTCAAATCCTACATCGGCCAGGGTTACTACGACACCATCACCCCCAGCGTCATTCTCCGCAACATTTTCGAGAACCCGGGATGGTACACCCAGTACACCCCGTACCAGGCCGAGATTTCCCAGGGCCGCCTCGAAAGCCTGCTCAACTTCCAGACCATGGTGAGCGACCTCACCGACCTTCCCATCGCCAACGCTTCCCTGCTGGACGAAGCCACCGCGGCGGCAGAGGCCATGACCATGTTCTTCAACGCACTCAATAAAGATCACGATCATATCACCCGCGGCAAGTTCTTCGTAGACGAAAACATATTCCCTCAAACGAAGGACGTGCTGCTCACCCGCGCCAACCCGCTGCAGATCGAAGTGGTGTTCGGCGATTTCGCGAAGGCGGACATCGATGCGGACTATTTCGGCGCGCTGGTGCAATACCCTGCGGCAGACGGCTCCGTGGCGGATTACCGCGACTTTATCCATAAAGTACACGCCGCGGGCGCTTACGTAGCCATGGCTACCGACCTGCTGGCGCTCACCCTGCTCACTCCTCCGGGCGAACTGGGAGCGGACGCCGCTTTGGGCAGCGCCCAGCGTTTCGGCGTTCCCCTCGGCTTCGGCGGCCCGCACGCGGCTTTCTTCTCCTGCAAGGACGAGTTCAAACGCGCCATCCCCGGCCGCATCATCGGCGTGAGCATCGATTCGCAAAACAGGCGCGCGCTGCGCATGGCGCTGCAAACCCGCGAGCAGCACATCAAACGTGAAAAGGCAACTTCCAATATCTGCACCGCGCAGGCGTTGCTGGCTAACATGGCCGCCATGTACGCCGTGTACCACGGTCCCCGGGGCCTGAAGAACATCGCGCTCAAAACCTCGCTGCTTACCGGCGTACTCTCCGCCCGGCTGAAAGCGGCCGGCGTGAAAGTGACCAACGGCAGCCAGTTCGACACCCTCACCATCGACACCGCTGACGCGGCCACGCTGCATGCCAAAGCCAACGCGGCCGGCATCAACTTCCGCCGGATCGGCGACACCCTGCTCGGCATTTCGCTCGACGAAACCACGCAAACGGACGATGTGAACGCGATCCTCGCCGTCTTCAACGCAGGCAGCATCACCGACGCCGACGTTGAGAAAGCGAAAAGCGGCATTCCCGCCTCGCTGGAACGCCGGTCCGCCTACCTGCTGCATCCCGTGTTCAACAGCCATCACAGCGAAACCGAGATGATGCGTTACATCAAAATGCTGGAAAACAAAGACCTCTCCCTCAATACTTCCATGATCTCCCTCGGCAGCTGCACCATGAAGCTGAACGCGGCCACCGAAATGATCCCGTTGAGCTGGAGCCACTGGAGCAAGATCCATCCTTTCGCGCCCAAAGCGCAGGTAGCGGGTTACGAGCAGATCGTGAAAGAGCTGGGCGAATACCTTTGCAAGATCACGGCCTTTGACGCATGCAGCCTGCAGCCGAACTCCGGCGCACAGGGCGAATACGCCGGCCTGCTCACCATCAAGGCATACCACGAAAGCCGCGGCGACCATCACCGCAACATCATCCTGATCCCGATCTCCGCGCACGGCACCAACCCCGCCAGCGCGGTAATGGCAGGTTACAAGGTAGTGATCGTAAAAGCGCTGGAAAACGGCTACATCGACGTGGCCGATCTGAAAGCAAAAGCCGAACAATATAAGGACAACCTCGCCGGCGTAATGATCACTTACCCGTCCACCTACGGTGTGTACGAAGAAGGAGTGAAAGACGCCTGCGACATCATACACGCCAACGGCGGCCAGGTGTATATGGACGGCGCGAACATGAACGCACAGGTGGGCCTTACCGCTCCCGGCCTCATCGGCGCGGACGTTTGCCACCTGAACCTGCATAAGACCTTCGCCATCCCGCATGGCGGCGGCGGTCCCGGCATGGGCCCCATCTGCGTGGCGAAACACCTCGCGCCTTTCCTGCCCGGTCATGTGGACCAGCAGGCTTCCGGCAACGGCAGCAAACAGGCGCACGCGGTATCCGCCGCGCCTTACGGCAGCGCCAGCATCCTGCTGATCTCCTACGCTTACATCCGCATGCTCGGTAAAACCGGCGTACGCAAATCCACCGAATTCGCCATCCTCAACGCCAACTACATGAAGGCGCGGCTGGAGAACGCTTATGATATCCTGTACACCGGCGTGAGCGGCACCTGCGCCCATGAGTTCATCGTGGACCTGCGGCCGTTTAAAAGCGCCGCCGGCATCGAAGCCGAAGACGTTGCCAAACGCCTGATGGACTACGGTTTCCATGCGCCGACCATGAGCTTCCCGGTACCGGGCACCATCATGATAGAACCGACGGAAAGCGAGGACAAAGCCGAGCTGGACCGCTTCTGCGACGCGCTGCTGGCTATTCGCGAAGAGATCCGCGCGGTGGAAGAAGGCAAGGCCGACAAAGCGAACAACGTGCTGAAACAGGCTCCCCATACGCAGGCCGTAGTTACCGCCGACGAATGGACGCGCCCTTATACGCGCCAGCAGGCTGCTTTCCCGCTGGAATATGTGAGCCTGAACAAATTCTGGCCTTCCGTAAGCCGCATCAACAACACTTTTGGCGACCGCAACCTGATCTGCACCTGCGAGCCCGCCAGCGCGTATGCTGAGGCGTAATATTTCTGCCAATTATTTTTGAATATAGACAGCGGCTTCCGGGCCGCTGTTTTCTTTTTACCGCCGCAGCCCTTTTCGGCCTCCGCTGCATAACCGGCCGCTTGCGTTTACGCTGCGGACCACTTATCCTTCCGCAATTGATTCCCCCCTCCTGGCACCTTCAACCGCCCAAATCCCCTCCCCGCCTTTTAACCTTTTTTTAACTAGAAAATTCGTCTTTCTACGAAACTTTCGTATTTTGTTTGCCGAAACAAATCCCCGCCATGCTACGTAATACCATTTTTTTGATCCTTGTATGTTTCATCGCCAGCACCGCCCACGCCCAGCGCACCCAGCTCAAAGGCACGGTAGCCGACTCCGCCAGCAAAGAAATGCTGGAAATGGCGACAGTTTCCGTACAGGACAGTAAAGACAGCTCCCTCATCACCTACACCCTTACCGACGGCAAAGGCGCCTTCCGCCTCACCGGCCTACCCACGGGCAAAGCCGTGCGCCTGCTGGTATCCTACACCGGCTACCGCACCTATTCAAAAGTGCTCGGCCCCGACCGCAGCGAAGACGCCGGCAACATCCTGCTTGCAGCCGCCGCCACGGAACTCAGCACCGTTGTGATCGAAGGCGACCGGCCGCCCATTTCCATCCGTAAAGACACCATCGAGTTCAACGCCGCCGCTTTCAAAACCCGGCCGAACGCCGTGGTGGAAGACCTGCTGAAAAAGCTGCCCGGCGTGGAAGTAGACGACGACGGGAATATCAAAGTGAACGGCAAGCCGGTCAGCCGCATCCTGGTGGACGGCAAACCTTTCTTTGGCAACGATCCCAAGCTCGCCACCAAAAATCTCCCTTCCTCCATCGTGGACAAGGTGCAGGTGGTAGACACCAAAACCAGGCAGGAAGCAAAAATGGGCATCGAAAAAGACGGGGAAGACCGCACCATCAACGTTACGCTCAAGGCCGATAAAAAACACGGCTTCTTCGGGCGCCTGTCCGCCGGCGGCGGCACGGACGACCGTTTTGAGGTCAGCGGTATGCTCAACGCCTTTTCCGGCGCGCGCCAGATCAGCGTGCTGGGCTCTTCCAACAACCTGAACAAGATCGGCTTCACCTCCAACGAAATGAGAGCGGCCACCGAAACAAAAGGCGGCCGAGGCATGTACGTGTCCGTTTCCTCCAACGGCGGCCTGAACATGAACGGCATCAGCTTCGGCAGCGGCGGCGCCGGCATCCGCACTTCCTCCATGGCCGGTTACAACTACAACGACGAATGGGGAAAAAACGTCGTCATCAATAACAGCTATTCCTTCAATAATACCGATTCCCGCTTCACCACCCTTACCAATAACCTGTACAACGACGGGCGCAACATCATCGGCGTCAGCAGCGGCAGCGGGCGCAATTACAGCCACAACGTCAATCTTTCCGTGGAAGTGGAGCTGGATTCGGCCACTACCCTCGAAATATCGCCCAGGTTCGGCTACACCCGCCAATCATCCAACACCGCGAATACGGACACCACGTATTTCGGTCCCGACGACCTCGGCAACACCAATCAAAGCACCAACCTGCTGCGAAGCAACGGCATCAACTTCGAGAACAGCATCAGCTTCCACCGCATCTTCAACAAAAACGGCCAGGCCCTCGGCCTTACGTTCAGCAATATGTACAATACGCAGGACGGCAACGCCTTCAACAATTCCACGCAGCAATTCTTTGAAGATAACGTGCTCGACTCTACGAAGCTGTTCGACCAGAAAAGCGTGATGAACAGCCGCAACGAACGCTACGAGATCGGCATCAGCTACAACCAGCCGCTGTCCAAAACCTGGAAGCTGCAGCTGGATTACAAATACACTTACGGCATCAGCAATTCGGACCGCAATACCTACAATTTCGACGAAGACCTGAAAGTGTATACCGACCTGGACAGCCTGTATTCCAACCGCTTCCGCACCATCAACACCACGCAACAGCCGTCTTTCCGCTTTTCGCACAACAGCGCGGACAGAAAGTTCAACGCCAGCCTCGGCACCTCGGTATATTTCACCACGCTCGACAACCGCTCGTACCTGGACAATACCAGCCTGAAACAAAACCAGGTCAACTTCGCGCCCAACAGCCGCATTGGTTTTTCGCTGAAGAACAAAGCCCAGCTTTCGCTTAACTACAACGGGTATATGCGCCAGCCCACCGTGGAGCAGCTGCAGCCGGTGAGGGACAATACCAACCCGCTGAACATCACTATCGGCAACCCCGATCTCAGGCCGCAGTTCAACCACAGCGTGAGCCTTCAATACAGCAAATTCAGCGGCGGCGGGTTCGGCACCTTTTCGACCATCGGTTTTTCCCCCGTGCAGAACAGGTTCTCCACCGTTACGCGGGTAAACGAAAAAGGCGGGCAAACGGTGCAAACCGTGAACGTGAACGGTACCTACAACGCTTATGCGAACCTCAGCGGCTCTTACAGCAAAAAGTCGAAAGACTGGCAAATGCGCGCCAACGGCAGCCTGAACACAAGCATCGGGCGGAACGTGAATTTCTCGAACATCAACAACGCGCCCGGCGACACGGCGGTGCGCAAGAACGTTTCGCAGAACATTTCCGTGTTCTCGTTCATCAACATATCGTATGCGTATAAAGAATTGCTGGACGTGAGCCTTACGTACCGGCCGATGTACAGCGAGGTAAAGAGCCGGCTGAACGATGTGACCACCAGCAACTTCACGCAGCGGGTCACTTTTGGCGCCACGGGATACCTGCCCAAAGGCCTTTTTGTAGAAAGCGATCTCCAGTACAACTACAACTCGCAAACGGCGCCGGGTTTCAAAAAAGGGATCATAGTGTACAACGCGGCCATTGGCATCGACTTCCTGAAAGAAAAACGCGCGCAGGTGAAACTGTACGCGTACGACCTGTTCCATCAGAACACCAGCATTCGCAGGAATGTCACCGAGCTGGGCACCTTTGACACGCAGACCACCATGGTGGAACAATATTTTATGCTCACGCTCAGCTACAACATCTCTAAGTTCGGGAAAGTGAAGCCTGCGCGTCGTTACAACGGCGGCGGCGGTTTTATGATATTCTGACCTGATGTCATACACAAGGGGCCGGCAAAAGACAGATTTTTTGCCGGCCCCTTTTTTATGCTAAAAGCTTGTTTTAAAGATATCTTTCCTTCACGATTCCCATGTGATGCGTGGCATGGCCCACGATGATATAACCCAGGCTGAGCACGCTCACCGGCACGCCGCTCGCAATACCGCTGCGCTGCATTTCTTCCTCGCTGAGCGACCTGAACAGGTGCTCGGACGAAAGCCTTACCAGCTGGAATTCTTCCACCATATCTATCCAGTCGCGGTGCGCTACCTGCGCTACGGCGGCATATTCGTTCTCGTCGAAGGGAGACAGCGGGGTGTTGTCTTTCCGGGCGAACCGCAGCGCGCGGTAAGCGAAGATCCTTTCCGCGTCGGTGATATGCTGCAGCACCTGCCTGATCGTCCATTTGCCGGTAGCGTAAGCGTAGTCCAGTTTCTGCCGGGGGATGCCTTCAAAGAAGTCGAGCACCTCCGCCGTATGTTTCCTGAACGCTTCGATAATATCATCCTCCTGCACCTTGCTCACGTAGGTTTCGTAGAACGCGCCGTAGTCGCCTTGTGATGGTCTGCCCATAGTCTGGAAAATTTACCGGAAGTTAGCACAAATCCCGTTTATCGGCCCAATGGCTTATATTTATATTTTGATCCGGTAACCCATCTAACCTGCTTAACCAACAAACATGCACAAACAAGCACTCGCCCTGATACTCTTGCTGGCAGGCTATTTCAGCGCCCGCGCCCAGCAAACCGACTGGTTTTCCGCGAATTATACCAAAAAAGAAGTGATGATCCCCATGCGCGACGGCGTGAAGCTGTTCACCGCCGTGTACGAGCCGAAGAACAACGCCGGAAAACACCCCATCATCATGAGCCGCACGCCTTATTCCTGCAAGCCTTACGGCGTAGATTCGTTCCCGTCCATGAAAGGATATTTCCGGCATTATGCAAACGAGGGGTACATTATCGTGTTCCAGGACGTACGCGGCCGCTGGATGAGCGAAGGCGTATTCCAGGACGTGCGCCCCTTCAACCCCCATAAAACCGGCAAACAAACGGACGAGGCCAGCGACAGCTACGATACCATCGACTGGCTGGTGAAAAATCTCGCCAATAATAACGGCCACGTTGGCGTGCTGGGCACCTCCTACCCCGGCTTTTACTCTACCATGGCCGCTTTGAGCGGGCACCCCGCATTAAAGGCCGTGAGCCCGCAGGCGCCCGTAACCGACTGGTTCATCGGCGACGACTTCCATCACAACGGCGCGTTTATGCTGATGGACGCTTTCGCGTTCTATACTTCCTTCGGAAAGCCGCGCCCGCGGCCTACCACCGTGCAACCCGCCGATTACGAATACCCCACGCGGGACAATTATAAGTTCTACCTCGAAGCCGGCTCCCTGCCCGATATTGCCAGGCTGATGGGAGACAGCATCGCGTTCTGGAAAGACCTTTACGCGCATCCCAACTACGACGCCTGGTGGAAAGCGCGCAACGTGCGTCCGCATCTCAAAATCATTCAACCCGCCATGCTCACCGTTGGCGGCACCTTTGACGCGGAAGACTGCTTTGGCGCCTGGGCCACCTACAAAGCCCTCGAAAAACAAAACCCCGGCGCCAGCAACCGCATCGTGATGGGCCCCTGGTATCACGGGCAATGGGGCTCGCCGGACGGCACCTATCTCGGTCATATAAAATTCGGCAGCAACACCGCCACCTGGTACCAGGAGAACATCGAAGTACCGTTCTTTAACTATTACCTGAAAGGAAAAGGCCCGGAACCCGACATCAGCGAGGCCACCGTGTTCTTCACCGGAGAAAATGAATGGAAACGGCTGCCCGCCTGGCCCCCGGCCGGGGTAAACACCCGCGCGCTGTACCTGCAAGCCGATGGCGGCCTGTCCTTCAATGCACCCGAAGCGCAGCGTTCCGCCAGCACCTATACCAGCGATCCCGCCAAACCGGTGCCCTACACGGAAGACGTGCATCATGTGCGCACCATCAGCTA
Organism: uncultured Chitinophaga sp.; assembly: GCA_966250725.1. Classification (GTDB taxonomy): domain Bacteria; phylum Bacteroidota; class Bacteroidia; order Chitinophagales; family Chitinophagaceae; genus Chitinophaga. The sequence goes on along the minus strand of CBINIO010000022.1, from coordinate 4,805 downwards.
TATGACGGACGATCAGCGGTTTGCGGCCCGGCGGCCGGACGTGCTGGTATTCCAGACAGACGTGCTCGCGGAAGACCTCACGCTGGCAGGCCCCATAGTGGCCGATCTGCAAGTGAGCATCAGCACCACCGACGCGGATTTTGTGGTGAAGGTGATAGACGTGTTCCCCGACGATTTCAGCTACGGGCCGGACACCGTAAAGCCGGCGCACCGCCGTTACGCGTCCTCTACCTATCCCATGGGCGGCTACCAGATGCTGGTGCGCGGCGAGATCATGCGGGGCAAATACCGCAACAGCTTTGAAACGCCCGCGCCGTTCACGCCCGGGAAGGTAACGCCGGTGAAATTCACCCTGCCCGATGTGGCGCATACCTTCAAAAAAGGCCACCGGCTGATGATACAGATCCAAAGCAGCTGGTTCCCGCTCGCCGACCGTAATCCGCAGGTTTTTACGGATATTTACAAAGCGCGCACCGGTCAGTTCAAAAAATCAGCTATCAGTATACACCACGACGCGGCGCATCCTTCAAAGGTCATGCTGCCCGTGGTACCGTAAATTCCACACGTTAAAACACACGCAATATGAAAGCACTTATTTCCGCAGCGCTGTTGCTGCTTTCGCAGTACGGCCTCGCGCAGCAAAAACTCGACGGCGCCTGGAAGCTCGCGCCCGGCAACGGAGAGCCGCAAACCGTCAGGATCATCGAAGACAGCTATTTTATGCAGACCCATTTCGATGAACAGGGCAAGCAGTTTATCAGCACCCATGGCGGCAAGCTGGAAACCAGCGGCAAATCGCTGAAAGAAACCATCGAATTCAATACGGCCGACAAGGACAACATCGGGGCGGTGAACGAGTGCAGCTACCAGCTGAAGAACAACCGGCTCGTGATCACCTGCAACGGCAAGGCCAGCACCTGGCAGCGGATAGACGACGGCAAGGCGCCGCTGGCAGGCGCCTGGCGCATCACCGCGCGGGAAAACAACGGCAAGATGACGCCCATGCGCCCCGGCCCGCGCAAAACGCTGAAGATCCTTTCCGGCACACGTTTCCAATGGGCCGCCATCAACCCCGAGACGAAAGAGTTCTTTGGCACCGGCGGCGGCACTTACACTTTCGAGAACGGGAAATACACCGAGCACCTCACATTCTTTTCCCGCGATAACAGCCGCGTAGGCGCGGCGCTCGTTTTCGACGGCAAAGTGAACGGCAAACAATGGCACCACAGCGGCAAAAGCTCCAAGGGCGATCCCATCAGTGAAATGTGGAGCAGGATTGAATAATGTGCTATATTGCAGGTCAAATTTTACATACCCGTATGACATTCAGAAAATGCCTGTTTATCTGCACATTGAGCATGCTCACGCTGCAAACCGCCTATAGTCAGAAACGTAAAAAAAGCAAAACGCCGCCACCGCCCGCAGCGCCGGCGATCGTTACCACCCTCGATTCCGTAAGCTACGCCATCGGCAACGACATGGCGCAGATGATGAAAAGCCAGGGGCTCGACTCGCTGAACCTGCCGCTGTTCATGGCCGCCCTCGAGCACTGCTTCAAAGGCGATACCGCACTGCTGACGGCGGAAAAAGGCTCGCCCGTGGTGAGCGCTTATATCAAGAAGCTGAAGGCGGAAAAGGCCGAAAAAAATAAAGCCGAAGGCGAAGCCTTCCTCGCCGCGAACAAAACCAAACCCGGTGTGGCCGTATTGCCCAGCGGGCTGCAGTTCCAGGTGCTGAAAGCCGGCACCGGCCCCAAACCCACGCTGCAGGACAAAGTGAAAGTGCATTACCACGGGATGCTGATAGACGGTTCCACCTTCGACAGCAGCGTAGACCGCGGCGAGCCCATCACCCTGCCCGTTACCGGCGTGATCGCCGGCTGGACGGAAGCGCTGCAAATGATGCCGGTAGGCTCCAAATGGAAGCTGTTCATCCCATCCAAACTCGCTTACGGCGAACGGCAGGCCGGCCAGAAGATCGCGCCCAACAGCGCGCTGGTATTCGAAGTGGAACTGCTGGAGATCGTTCCGAAGGAAGATGCGGTGAAACCCGCGCAATAAGAATGCTGAAAGCCAACACGAGGGCTGTATCAAAAATCCGATACAGCCCTTTTTTATACCTGCAGGATTTAATAAGGAATCCTGATCATATAACATGTTAATATAAGTTAATACCCGCCATAATTTTAGGGAATGTCCTATATTTAAAACACAGAGTCATATTTAAACTACTCCTATGGCCAATAAATTACCAGATGGGGAGGATTCCTATATTGAGAAAGCATTGCAGATCGCGCCCATCGGAGCTTTCCTCGCGGATACGGAAGGCAACTGTTTCTTCGTCAATCAAGAGTGGGAAAAGATCTCCGGCCTGAGCGCCGCGCAGTCAAAAGACAAAGGCTGGCTGAAGAACGTACTGAAAGAAGATGCAGGGGAAGTGTCGCGCGCTTTGCAACGCGCGGCGAAATCGTCCCGGGTGAATTATTCCTACCGCACCGTACATCCCAAAACGGGCATCCGTTATTGCAGCGCCAGCGTTCGCGCCGTAAGCGGCCCGCGCGGCGAATACCTTGTCGGTTATGTGGAAGACGTGACCGCCGGCCGAGAAACGGAAAACAACCAGCAGGAATTTACCACCCACCTGCAGGCGCTCATCGCCTCGCTGGAAGACATCGTGTTCGAGATCAACGCCAACCAGCAGTTCCTCAACGTATGGGTGCAGGATGAAAGCACCTTGTACATGCCCAAATCCGAATTTCTCGGCAAAAAGATCGGCGAGGCGCTCGGCCCCCAGGGCGCGATGTTCAGCGAGCTGGTGAACGAAGTGGTGCGCACCGGCGAAGAGCGGGCGGTCGTTTACAAACACATGGACGAGTCGATCGACCAATGGTATAAAACGAACGTAAAGCCCGTTATCAAATCCGACGACCCGGAGAAATACATCCTCATCATCAGCGTAAAGGACTATACCGAACAGCATAAAGCGGAGCAGGAGCTGATTGCCGCCAGGGACGCGGCGGAAGAAGCGGCCAGGGCGAAGTCGGACTTCCTTTCCATCATGAGCCACGAGATCCGCACGCCGCTCAACGGCATCATCGGCATCGCCAACCTGCTCAATCTGAACTACTCCGAAGAGCAGAAAGAATACGTGACCAACCTGATGTTCTCCGCCGATCACCTGCTGCAGCTCATCAACGACATCCTCGATCTCAACAAGATCGAAAAAGACCAGTTCGAGCTGTCGTACTCCGTAGTGAACCTGCACGACCTGCTGCGCAATATCCGCAACCAGTTCAAGTCGCTGGCGGACGCGAAAAAGATCGCGCTGGTGACCGATGTGGATGCCGACATCCCGAAAAAGGTGCTGGCGGACGTGATACGGCTGAGCCAGATACTCAACAACCTCGTGAGCAACGCCATTCATTACACTGAAAAAGGCGAAGTGACATTGTCCGCCCATCTCGTCAAAAAACAGACGGGGAAAGTGCAGGTGCATTTCTCCGTGAAAGATACCGGCATCGGCATCCCGGAAAAATACCACAGCACCATATTCGAAAGTTTCCGCCAGGTGGAGCAGCCACCGGGAAGGCGCGCCGGAACGGGGCTTGGGCTTACCATCACGCAAAAGCTGATTGCGCTGCACAACAGCAAAATATCCCTGAAAAGCAAACCCGGCGAAGGCACGGAGTTTTATTTCGACCTCACCCTTACGCTGCCCACCAAAAAGAACACGCCGCCCAAACGCGGGCAGATCAACGAATTGTCCGCCTACGAAAAAAAGTTCAAAGGGCTGCGCCTGCTGTTCGTGGAAGACAATCCCATCAACGTGATGGTGGCGAAGCGGCAGCTGGAATATTTCGGCATACAGCCGGACTGCGCGCTGAACGGGTCGGAAGCGGTGGAGCTGCTGAAAGAGAACCGGTACGATATCGCTTTTGTAGATCTTCACATGCCCGAAATAGACGGCTATGCCCTGTCGGAAATTATCCGCAACGAATATCCTGACACGCATATCGTGATCTTCACGGCGGACATCATGCCGGAAGTGCGGCGCAGCTTCGCGCGCAAGGGCATTTTCGACATACTCAACAAACCGTTCTTCCCCCGCGAAATGTTGACCACCCTGCTGAAAGTGGCGCAGGTGCTCAAGATGGACATCAAATAAAAAGGGCCCGTTCACTTGAACGAACCCTTTTTCAATACATTTGGAAGGATGCCTTCTTATTGCCCGAACACTCTCGGCGCGCGCATTTCCAGCAGCATAAAATCCGCCAGCACCATGGCCGTAACGGCTTCCAGCACTACCGGCACGCGCAGCGCGATGCAAAGGTCGTGGCGGCCTTTTACGGAAAAGGTTTCCACCTGCCCGCTCGCGATGTTGAGCGTTTGCTGCTCTTTCGGCGTGCTGGACGTCGGTTTTACCGCTACGCGGAATACCAGCTGGTTGCCGTTGGTGATGCCGCCCACCACGCCGCCGGCGTGATTGGTAGCCGTTTTGCCGGAAGCGTCCACGATGGGGTCGTTGTGCTCGAGCCCTTTCATTTTCGCGGCGGCAAAACCGGCGCCGAACTCAATGCCTTTGATAGCAGGAATGGCGAACGCCGCATGCGCGAGCGCGGATTCCACGGAGTCGAAGAACGGTTCGCCAAGACCGATGGGCAACCCGTCTACCGTGCATTCCACGATGCCGCCCACGGAATCTTTCGCCTTGATCGCTTCTTCCAGCCCTTCCTCCGCATCAGCATACCCGCCTACTTCCTTGATCACGGCGTTCACTTTGATGTTCCCGCCCAGTATCTTTTTCGC
>CBINIO010000021.1:0-17760 GCA_966250725.1 uncultured Chitinophaga sp. | reverse complement strand
TACGCGGAATACATCGGCGTGGGCGGGCAGGTTTCATCGTTGAAACCCCAGGTGTAACGGCCCGGCACTTTCACCCTGCGGGCGAAATTCACCACATCATAATAACCGGCGGTGGCGATAAAGTCCTTGCGGTCTTCGTTGCGGTGATAGAACACATGCGGCCATCCGCCGGCGCGGTTATGCAGGTAGCCGGTCACGTCGCAGAGCGCGGGGTACATGGGCGCGAGAAATTTCACGCGCGGGTCCAGCGCCGCGGTAACGATGGAAAGCGCGCCGCCCTGGCTGCCGCCCTGCACGCCGAGATGCTGCCCGTCGTACTGCGGAAGGCTGGCGATAAAGTCGTTGGCGCGTACGCAGTTCAGGTATACGCGTTTGTAATAAAAACGGTCTTTGTCGTCCATGTTGAACATCGGGTAACCGCTGAGCGCACCGGATGCAAGACTGGTGTACACACCGGGATCAAGATTTACCGGAACGCCGTGAATCCCGATCTCAAAGGTGATCACACCGTCTTCCGCCTTGCCCATATCGCCAAAATACGGTCGTACGCCCGCACCGGGCACCTTCAGTACGGCGGGATATTTCCCTTCTTTTTTTGGCACGCACAACATGCCGTACAGCCGCGAGCGGCCATAGCCCTGCAGGTTCACATGGTACACGTTCACTTTCTCCGTGCAGCGTTCGGGCAGCAGCGTCATTTTTGCATCGAGGGGAATGCCCGCGAGCTCCGATTTGCCTTTTTCCCAGAAGCTGTCGAAGTCCGCGGGATCGTCCACCGTCGGTTTGATCTTCTCCGGGTCGTAACCCGCCGTGGCGAGGCGTTTGTAGGTTTTACCATTTACCTCGGCCACCGCCACGCAACGCAGGAAGCCCGGCGCGCCCAGCGTTCCGCCGTCGATCACGGTCGTGCCGCTGGACAGCGTAGCGGTCTTTTTGATGACGGGTTTCATTTTTTCGGCGCCTACTTCGTAGTTCACTTTTACATTTTTCACCGGGTTGCCGTTCTGCAGCACGGTGATGGTGAACTTCGCCTTTTCGCCGGTATGGTACAGCCAGTCGGCATGATCGGGCGCCACTACTACTTTCACTACCTGTTCCGCGGGTTGCGCGAAGGCGGCGACGGCGACGAACAATAAACCTGTAAGGATCTTTGAGAATTTGAGCATGCTTCTATTTTTTCAGACAATAAATGAGGAATTGAAACGCCTGTTCGTTGGAATGCGGGTTGGGCGAATGTTCTTTGCGGTTGGTCATCGCTACGCGGTTATGATAACCCAGCAATGCGTTCACCGCGATGGTATGGTTCAGCGCCACCCAGCGCGCGGGCGTGTCCTCCGCGCCCCCGGACACGAGGAAAGGCCGCGGCGCCATCAGCGCGTGCAGTTCATGCAGGTCGAAACCTTCTTTCACCAGCTGCGGGTACAGGCCGCGGGCGGGGTTTTCAGCCGAAATAAGACCTCTTTTCCGCCAGGGTTTCGGCGTGTAGCCGAGGTACCAGGGCTCCCAGTAATTCACGCCGGGGCGCGATTCGTCAAACACGATGCCGGGGTCCGACCAAACGGCGCAGGCGAATTTTTCATACAGGCATGAAGCGAACATGGCCCATTTCCCGCCAAAAGAATGCCCCATGATGCCGATGCGCGAAGCGTCCACAAAAGGTTCTTTTGCCAACGCTTCCAGGCTGTTGGCGGCGGCGTACGCCAGCATGGACAGCGGCTGCACGGCGGCATGCTGAAGATCGGGATAATAGAGCGAAAATGTCTGGTCCTTCGTGGCCTGCGTGGTGCCGATAGACAGGGTGACGAACCCGCGGCGGGCCAGCTGCAGCGCAAAATCGCGGTCTTTTTTATCATCGAGGCCGGCGGCGGTTTCGGGGTTGTAATACACGGTGATCACGGCCGGTTTTTTACCGGGAAGGCGCGGCACCAGCAGGTATCCTTCGGTATATTCATTGGGCGTCCAACGGTAACGTACCCGGTATTGGGTGAAATTTTCGCGTTTTACGGAATCGATGTACCGGAATTGCTGCGTGGTGTCCACCGCCGGCCAGCGGCCCATTTTGCGGTGCCAGGTACCGAGAATTTCCGCGCGGCGGAGCCGCCAGTCCGCGGCGTTCTTCACCGGCCGGCCGTCGTAGAACTTCAGCGGGCTGCGGTATGCGCCATATTGCGCTTTGTATGCATCGGGAACGGTAAAGAAGCTGTCTGCCTGTAAGACCTGGCCTTTCACCGGGATAGCCAGCAGCAGCAAAGCGTGGAATAATTTCATGCGCGGTTGAGTTTCCGGCGTATAAAGTAATAAAACAAAACCGGCCGTCAAAGTAGTGTTGTAAAAAATGCGAAGCTTTGATTCCTCCCGTCAAAAAATTATCTTGTGCTGATAAACCCACGTCATGAAATTTTCCGTTCTATCCGTGATCGCCTTATTGACGGCTGCCCTTGCCATGGCCCAGGTAAAAGCAGACCTCAAAGCATTTAAACCGGCAACCGGCGTTACCGTTACCCAACGCGGCCAGCTGCTCGAAGTGAGCTGGCCCGCGGGCGCATCGCTTACCGGCAATGTCGTGTTTGACCTCGCCCCCTCCCGCCCGCTTTTCAAAACCATTTCGCTTGGCGGAAAAGTGATCACCGCGCAAACTGACCCGGCATTTATTCTGACGGTCGGCAAAAGGGACCTGCTTTCGCAAAACGGCTGGAACATCTTTTTTGACAAGGTGCCCAACCGGCCGCATCAGTCTTATCCGCTGGCATTCAAAAAAACGTCCGCATCGGTCAGAACGGAAGGCAGCCGCACGATCGTCAGCATCGGCGAGATGGCTGCGGAAAAGTTCACCGGCACACTGGAGATCACGTTTTACAACGCCAGCCCGTTATTGAATATCGCCGCGGTGATCGGCACGGAAGCGAACGCCAAAGCGATCGTGTACGACGCGGGGCTGGTCAGCCAGCAGCCGGACTGGCAGCAGGTTTCATGGATGAGCACGGGCGACAGCCTGGTACGCACGAACGTAACGGCATCGGATACGGCGCGAAACCTTGCCGTGAAATACCGCACCGTAGCGGTGTCCGGCAAACAGGGCGCGCTGGCCGTATTTCCGCCGCCGCATCAATATTTTTACCCGCTGGACGAAGCGTTCAACCTGCGGTTCACCTGGCATGGCAACGATTACCGGCAGCTGATGAAAGGTTATGGCATCGGCATCAGGCAGGAATTGCAGGGCGATAAAAGGTTCGTGCCCTGGTTCAATGCGCCGCCGGGAACAAAACAGCGGCTCAATTTCTTTTGCCTGCTCAGCACGGAAAACGACGAAGCCGCATTCACCGCGGTAAAACGGTTTACGCATAACGACCGGTACGCGCGGCTGCCGGGGTTCAAAACCATGTCCAGCCACTTTCACAACGAGTTCGTCATGAAGGTGATGATGGCGGGGAAACCCGTGCCGGAGCATCCGGAGTTCGTGCAGGTATTTAAAGATATGGGCGTGGACATCGTTCACCTGGCTGAGTTCCATTACACCGCCGACCCGCGCGGGCCGGACGAAAAGCGGCTGCCGCAGCTGAAGGCGCTGTTCGAATTGTGCGAGAAACAGTCGGACGAAAAATTCCTGCTGCTGCCGGGTGAGGAACCGAACGAGTTTTTTGGCGGGCACTGGCTGGATATTTTCCCGCGCCCGGTGTACTGGGTGATGTCGCGCAAGGCCGGCACGCCTTATGTTGAAGAAAAGCCCGGTTACGGGAAGGTATATCACATCGGCAATAAAGAAGAAATGCTGCGCCTGCTGGAAGATGAAAAAGGGCTTGCATGGACGGCGCATCCCCGCACAAAAGGCTCCGTGAACACGCCCGACATCTACAACCACGAAACGTTCTTCAAATCCGACCGCTTTATGGGAGCCGCCTGGAAAGCAATGCCGGCCGACCTTTCACAGCCCCGCCTCGGCAAAAGGGTGCTGGACCTGATGGACGATATGAACAACTGGGGCGTTAAAAAGACCGTGATCAGCGAAGCCGATCTTTTTACGATCACGAAGCATAACGAGATGTATGCGCATATGAACGTGAATTACCTGATGCTGGATAAGCTGCCCGCCTACAAGGACAGCTGGCTGCCCATCCTCGACGCGATGCAGCACGGCCGGTTCTTCTGCACGACGGGCGAAGTGCTGATACCGTCCCTCAAGATCAACGGGCATATTTCCGGCGACAGCCTGCAGCTCCCGCCCAACGGCACCGCCAGCATCGCGATGGCCCTTCGCTGGACCTTCCCGATGAATTTCATAGAGGTCATTTCCGGCGACGGGGAAAAAGTATACCGCGAAAAGATCGACCTGCGCGATACGGAAGCGTTCGGGGAAAAAACGTTCCGGTTCACCAGCAATTTAAGCGGCCGCAAATGGGTGCGGCTGGAAGCCTGGGACGCAGCGGCGAACGGTGCCTTCAGCCAGACGTTCTGGCTCCGGTAGCTAAAAAACATCTACCAATACCACCGTAGCGTTATCCAGCGAAGCATCCACCAGCAGCTGGCAGCTCAGCCGTATCGATTCGTCGTCAACGCCTTGTTTCTGCAACGTGGACGCTTCGTTCCTGTCCATTCCCGCAATGGCCCGCGCGTTCTCCAGCTGCACCTGGCAGGTGGCGCACCGCCCCATTCCGCCGCATTCGCCAAAGCTGTCAGGGAAAAGTTTGTCCTGGATGAGCGCCATCAGCGAACGGTATTCGTTCTGGAAAGTACTGACCTGGTATTCTTCTCCGCCCGCTATTATCTTAATGTTTATCATACACTTCCTTACGTCCAAAATTCGTCCGGGTAATCATCCTTTTCGACCTGCTGATGCAGCTGCTGCAGGCGTGTCCCGATTTCCGCCAGCTTGTTTTCCGGCAATGTTTTTTCTATGTGCGGGAACAAGATCCTTTCTTCAAAACGGATGTGATGGTCCACCGCGTCCGCCAGCAGGCGGAACTGTTCGGGCTGTGCGGAAAGCGAATCTACTAGCTGCCTGATCTGCCGGTGTTCCCCGTATGCGCGTTCCGTCAGCTCGTCCTGCAAGGCGGCAAACAGCAGCGTTTCTTCCTCTTCGAAATGCCGTTTTAAGTGGCTGTCCCAGAAATATTTCACATAAGGCCGCATTCTTTCGGCCGGCACCTGCTTTTTCAGGCCCTGTCTTATTTTCCAGCAGAACAGCAGCCCAAAATGATGCTCCCTGGAAATGACCACAATGCTTTCGTGTCGTTTCATGGCGCTCAGTTTAAAGCCTGCTCCAGCTCGATGGATTTGGGGAACAGGATGTTATTCTCCAGGTGGATATGCAGGTGCAGATCGTCCTCGAACGCCCGGAGATTGGCAAAGGCCGCGCGGTAAGTATTGCAGCCGTCCGCGGGGGCGGTGTACACGTTGCTCAGCTCCCTTATTTTACGGAAACGTTCGCCTTCCGAATCATGCTCGTGCATCATCATGCGTATCGGGTTCTGGATGGCGCCGAAGGGCGCGGCCGCGGGCTGCGTTCCGGCCTGCTGCGCCTGCACCATTCTGCGGATAAAGGGAAAAAGCATCAGCTCTTCCTTTTTCATGTGCGAGGTCAGTTCACCGGCGCATGCGTCGAAGTGTTCTTTTATTTCGGCCAGCTCCGGATGTTTTTCGCCATGCACCCGTACTATTTTTTCAAGCAGGCCTTGTATCACCGGGATCTGCGCGGTTACGTAGCGATGGTGTTTTTTCTCGATAAAATCGGCCAGCAGGTCGAGCGGCCAGGATTTGTAATCGCTGACCACCTCCTCTTTCTGCGCGTGCAGCCTTTGCTGCAGGCGTGCGATCAACTCGTCGGCGGTGATCGTACCTTGCTGGCAGGCGGCTTCGATGGTACGGTTGCCGTTGCAGCAAAAATCGATGCCGGCCTGTTCAAATACCGCGGCGGTGCGGTAATCTTCCGCCACCACTTCGCCGATTATATTTTCTTTTGAGATATTCATTGTGATCCGTTTTTAAAGTTTCAGTGCTGTTTGAACAGCGAGACGGCCGTAACGACCAGACCGCCGACTTTCAACAATTCCGCGCCCACGAACCAGATATGCAGGCGGGAAGGCGCAACGGGCTGCCCCTGGATGTATTGCTGCGCGCGTACGTCCAGCGCGGGAAGCAGCCAGGCCGTCTGCACAAGGAGTATCGCCAGCACGCCGGCCAGCGCGATATTGGGCACGGTAAACAGCGACTTCCCGTAAATGACCGCGCTGGCGCATACGATGATGCCGAATATCCATTCCACTTTATTGAGCGCGCCGAACACCAGCTTGTCGATACCCAGCCCGATGGGCAGCGTTACGCCGGGGGCGCGGAATTTCAGCCAGGCTTCCATGAAGCTGATGGCGCATACAAAGCCGGCCCAGGTAAAAAGACAGGCGACGGCTACGGGTTGTTGTGTGGTGGTGGTCATAATAAGGGTGTTGCGGAATTGTCACGATAATATTCGATCTTGGACAGGAACATCACCGCCATTTTATCGCCGCGCCATTTGGCCTCTTCTGCTTTTATGCCGGAAAAATGTTCGTCGAGGGTGGCGTGCCAGAGCTTCAGCCACGCGTCAAAATGCTGCTGCGATACGGGGAGGCGCGCATGGGGAGGAAAAGGGCTGCCGTAATACGTGTGCTCCCCGAGCAATACCGTTTGCCAGAAACGGTACATCTTTTCCAGGTGCTCCGGCCACCTGTCTTTGATCACGCCGTTGAAAATGCCGCCGATCAGCTGGTCCACTCTTACTTTCCCGTAAAATGAATCCACGAGCAGCCTGATATCCTCCATCGTTGTTATGTCCTTCTTTTCACTCATAACCTGACTATTGTACAATTGAAAAATAACGGAACAGGTAAAACAGCGCCCAGCCCGCAAACCCGATGATCAGTATCCATACCCACCAGGGAATGCTCTGCGGCGTTTCGCTGCCTTCGATCAGGAACGATTTCTGATCGCCCTTGCCGTAAGCGTTGATCATTAAAGGCAGCACGCCGTCCACCACCGCGTTTTCCTTCATTCCTTCGATAGCAATGGCAGGGCCGTTGCGCACCACGAAAGGGATCTTCCGGATGCCTTCCTTGCCGGAAGGGTCTTTGCTGACGATCTTCAGCACATGCTCGCCGTCCGTCAGCTTGCGCGTGTCCAGCTCAAAGCTCACCGGGGATTGCATACCGGCAATGGGTTTTACCTCGTCGTCTAAAAAAATGAATATAGTGCTTTTGTCACTCATCTTACTCGTTGTTTAAAATGAAGCGTTTAATATGGCGGTCAGACTTTTCACCCGGGCGCAGCAGCCACTTCACGGAGAAATAAAGGGTGAACAGTACGATGGCGGCGGTTACCAGCACGATCACATAATCCCACCTGCTTTCCGGGCCCACGCCGTGCGTAATGCCTTTCAGCAGCTTTGGCTGGTTGCGCTCGCATACCGGGCAGGCCAGCAGCCATAAGGCGTGGCAAAGCAGCATGCCGGTCAGTATTAGTTTTTTCATTATTGGGCGGCTTTCAGTTTTACAAAATCCATGATCTTTTTGATCTCTTCGGGCGTTACTTTTTTACCGTTGTTGCCCCAGCTCGTTCTTTCATAATTGATGAGCGCGGCCACTTCCTGTTCCGTAAATTCCATATTGGCGCCCACCGGCGGCATCACGCCGTATTCCGCGGCGGCATCGTAACCGTTCATGATGATGTCCACGTACAGCTCTAGGTTGTCGCCCATTACCACCGGGCTTCCTTTCAAGGGAGGGAAAGCGCCGGGCAGGCCTTCGCCGTTTGCCTGGTGGCAGGTTTGACAGTTCGCCGTAAATACCGCCTTGCCGTCAACCGCGGCGGGGGCCGTTCCTGCGGCCGCGGCTTCCGCTTTTTCTTTTTTGTAGAGGAAAGCGGGCGTGGCATCCCCTTCCGGCAGCCTGGTCTGCCTGAGCGATTGCAGGTAGGCGATCAGGTACATCGCGTCTTTTGTGGCGATCACTTTTCCTTCACGGCCGCCCAGGTATTTTGCGGGTACGTTCACGACAACATCGGATGCGGCGGGTTCTTTTTTGATGGTGAACAGCCAGGGATAGGCGGGCATGATGGATTCTTTTACCACGATGCGCGGGTTGTAAAGGTGCACAAGGTTCCAGTCCTGGCTGGGCTGGCGGTTGCCGATGTCCGTGAGATCCGGGCCGGTACGTTCCGTACCCATGAGCGTGGCGGTGTTGCGCCAGATGTCCGTGCGGTGGATGTCCGCATAATCGGCGGCTATGCTCGGGCGCGTTCCCCATACTTTATCCATGTCCACATTCCTTACCTGCTGCGTATGACAGGCCACGCAGCCATTCGCGACAAACACCGCTTTTCCTTTCACGGCTTCCGGGCTCAGCGCCACGGCGTCGGGCAGCGGCTGGTTCATTTCCTGGTTCCGCAAAGCGGGCATAATGGCTACCAGTATGGTCAGCCCGACAAAAAATACCGTTGCGGCGCCGAACAGTTTTTTATGATTATCGAATAGTTCCATTTTGTGCGCTATAAAATTTATACAATGGGTTGTTGTGCCGGTATGGCTGATCCGTCAAGCTGCCGGATGGCGGTTTCGCGGACGTCCACCACATGCCTGCCGGCGATCATTTTATACATGTTGTAAGCGAAGAACAGGTGCGAGAGCCACATCAGGCTTCCCCCGATAGCCCGCCACAGCCAGAAGGGCGCCATCATCACCACGCTTTCGATAAAAGGCTTGCCTTCCATCCAGTGCAGGCCTCTCAGCGTGCTGCCGTACATCAGCGGGATGGTGTAAAACATCAGGCCGATCAGCGCGAGCCAGAAATGCGCGCCGATAGTGATCTGCGGCGCTTCCTTTCCCGTGAGCCGGGGAATGATCGCGTAAATGCCCGCCCATACGAAGAAGCAGATGATGCCATACATCGTGAGGTGCGAGTGCGCTACCGTAAAGTCCGTAAAGTGCCAGATGAGGTTGGTGCTGCGGAAGGCTTCCGCCGTGCCCTGCATGGAGCCGGTGAAATAAAAGATGATGCCGACGAGGAAAAACGGCAGCGTGTAGCTGTCCTTGATCTTGTACCACGCGCCTTTGAAGGTCATGATAAAGTTCGTGGTGCCCGCGATCACCGGTATCGCCATTCCCGCGCTGCCTACGATAGCGACCGTTTGCAGCCACCAGGGAATGGCGCTGAACACGAAGTGGTGCGTGCCGATGAGCGTGTAAAACAGGATCTGCGTCCAGAAGGCGAGAATGCCAAGGCTATAGGAATAGATAGGTTTGTTGAGCTGCTGCGGCAGGAAATAGTACACGATGCCCAGCGTAAAAAGCATGAACCACATGCCTACGCCCTGGTGCATGTAATAACCCTGTATGATCGTTTCGCCGAGCCCGTTCTGCCAGTTGGGCAAATACGCCACCACGGAGATCACGATGGCGAAAATGATGGACGCCACGATGTACCAGTTGGAGATATAGATCTCCCGCGTGGTGCGCCGGCCGATCGTTTGCAGGAAATTGAACAGGGTGAGGATGATGCCCGCGGCGAACAGCGCCATCACCGGCCAGATGTACTCGCGGTACTCGCCGCCGCCGTTGTTGATGCCGGCCATGAGGCAGATGCTGCCGAGAACGACCGCCGCGTTGATGAGCCACAATGCGTACCAGCCGGAGCGTATGCTTGCCAGCTTCGTGTTGCTGACGCGGGGCACTACATAATATCCAAGCCCCAGCATCGCCAGCGAGGCCCAGCCCCAGAACACCGCGTTGGTATGCACGGGGCGCAGCCGCCCGAAGCTCAGCCAGCTCACATGGTCTGCGTCGGGCGCTACGAACTTGATACCGATATATTCGCCGATGGTGGTGCCGAACAGCAGCCAGAAAGTAGCGCAGCCGAGGTACCAGAGAATAAGTTTTGACAACGCGGGATCGATGCCGGGCCGCTGCACGGCTTTCTTTTTCGGCGCCACGAGCGGCAGGCCCGTCTGGCCGTTTATCTGCAGCAGGCCTTTGCTGTCTTCCGGCGGCTGGTTGCCGGAAAGCTCATGGTTCCCGAGCGTGTAATCCAGCGCGGCCTTGCGTGCTTTCAGCTGCGTGTCCACTTCCTCGTCGGGCAGTGAGCGCAGGTAAGCCGCCAGCTTTCCGGCCTCTTCCAGGTTGCGCCGGTTCTTTGCCTGGTGCAGCGCTTTCATCGCCTGCACGGTGAGCAATACCACCGCCGCTACGATCGGGATCAGCAGCAATACGATGGTGATGAGGATACCGGTTTCGCTTAGCGGGGAACCGGCCAGGGGCTGGTCTTGCGCGGCGTACGCGCCTTCGGGAAAAAAGATGGTCAATAACAGCAGACCGAGCGCCGCGCCGCCGTTGCGGCGTTTTTTGTAATCCATCAGCTTGCCGATCTGCCGGCTGTCCAGGTTCAGCGTGTGCTCCTTCAGTTCACGGGCCAGCTGTTCTTCCGTTTTTCGTTTGTAACTGTTCCGCATGTGCCGGATCTTTTGTTTTAATACAAATGCGGCCAGCAGCAAAACCGTCACGAAAAGAAATAACATCCAAGCAAGGGCTTTGGAGGAGCCGAAGGAAAAATCAGTGGGTGCGGCCTGCTGCGCGAGAGCGGGAACTGCGGCCAGCGTCATACACCCGGCAAGCGGGAGAAATCGTTGTATGCTTGTACTTCGTGTCATATATGGATATTAATACCTTTTTATCCTTTATTTATCCAAAAAATTCAGTGTTTAAGAAAGGTCTGGCTTTTTTCCAGCTTGTCGGTGAACTCCCCTATCCTGCTCTTTTCGAGCATGGTATGAATACTTTTCCGGATCGCTCCGAACTGGTGATGTATCGGGCAGGGATGCGTTTCGGAGCATTGTTTCAAGCCGAGGCCGCAGCCGGTAAAAAGCTGGTCGCCATCCACCACTTTCACGATATCGGCGAGCGTGCACTGCAGGTCGTTATCGTCGAGGAAGAAGCCGCCGTTCGGTCCTTTCAGCGATTGCACCAGTTTTTTCCTGCCAAGCTCCTGCAAGATCTTGGCAATAAAATGCTCGGGGGAATCGATCCCCTTTGCTATTTCTTTGATGCCGACCTTGTTCCCGTCTTTGGATTTCTGCGCGATGAAGATCATGGCACGGATGGCATATTCGCAGGTTTTTGAAAACATTTTATTCTTTTACGCCACAAATGTAAATCACATTTCTGAAATAAAAGAGTATTTTATCTTTTATTTTTCTTGGGGCTGATTGTCAATTAATTGAAAAGAATTACGAGCTCGTAAATGAATGGACGCTATCCCTTCACATCCGCCAGGGAAGCGCCGAAGTTGATGTGCAGCACGTTGCCGCTGGCGGTCACCAGCACGGGCACGGATTTTACGCCTGCTTTTTCCGCTTCTTCGATGCGGTTACGGTTTTCGCCGAGGTGAACGACTTCCACGTTGTCCGCGCCGATCAGGCTTACGATCTCCTGCTCCGCATTTACGCAAACGGGGCATCCGGCATGATAAAAAACTGATTTTTTCATAATGAGGCTGTTTTAGAGTGAATAATTGAGCTTGTAATTTAGTTAGGATTCCTAACTATACAAAATATAGTTTTGCAGATACCGTTAACCGTGTAAGACCAGGTGAATATTTCGCCGTGAACGGTGCGGATCGGGCGTTCGGTTGCTTGCATGCAGCCGTAAGCAGCCGCTAGGAGGGCGGCAATGGGCGGGATAATCTACGCTCGTCTTTCGCAAGACCCAGTACAAAATGCAGTTAATACGGCGGTTAACAAAATGATCGGCAAGTGTATCTTTATGCGTATAGAAAATTGTGAGGTAATGTTCGAGTTTTGATTTTTCATTATTACATCTTTCACATGCGGGAACCTGGGGAAGGTTATCACGATGCTTCTCGTCAAAAAATTCCCGTGCAAATACATGATCTCCCGTAGTTGAAGACTTCGGGGTAGTACAATAGGCACAAGTTTTATTCTTAAACCGCTTACTCATTATTATCTTCCCGTAATGTTACAATTAGAAAACCGAATTAAGGCACGGGACGCTAAAACGTGTCGGCCGAATTTCTGCAAGGTTGTCTTGCTGGTGATATTCAAACGCCTCATGGCTTCCTCCCCAGAAATCCACTTATTACCTTTCGGATTATGTTTTTCCTTTATGCGTTCAACAACCTTCTCGATCAGGGCAAAGAATGCGACATCTTCAAGACAAATGACCTCCATTCAAACGAGTTTATAGCTCCTTAAAATAAGAACTATTTGCCAAGAAGCGTAACCGTAGGGATGTAGTTATCATAAGAAGATGATGTGATAAATTGTTGTAGGATTGTGTAGTGAGGTTTTGATATCGGTGTGATTTTGCACGAAAAAAAAATCATCTTCCAAAACGAGAAAACCCGCTCTAAGAGCGGGTTTCATCCTTTGTGCCCAGAACAGGAATCGAACCTGCACTCCGTTGCCGAAACAAGATTTTGAGTCTAGCGCGTCTACCAGTTCCGCCATCTGGGCAATCGCTTTCAGGCTAAGCCTGATCGCGGGATGCAAATGTAGATAATCTCTCCATAATCCGCAAACAATATTTTTGCTTCACGTAATACTCCTTCAGCAGCGCGATCTGCGCCGCGGTGGCCATTCCGCGGGCATATGCCGCCACGTCCGCCGACACTTCAAGGAACTGCCGTCCCATCAGCCCGCGCAGCTGCGCCTCAAACTGCGCCCGCTCTTCCGGCGTAGCCGACATTTCCAGCTCCAGCATCCGCTCGCCCAAAGCAAGCATTTCCATTTTGAACAGCTCGGGCATCGGGTAACGCTCACCCTCTCCCAGTATTCCTTCCAATTGATCCAGGTACTCCATCTTATTTTGCTAAAATGCAAATTTACAGTAATGTTGCAGCATTCGTTGACTTACCCAAAACAATCATGGCATCACTCCACATAGGGCTCATCAGGGAAGAAAAAATACCGCTGGACAACCGCGTCGCCTTTACGCCGCTGCAATGCCAGTGGATCATGAACAATTACCCGGACGTGCAGATCACCGTACAACCCTCGCCGCACCGCTGCTATAAAGACGAAGAGTACGCCGCGGCCGGCATCCCTGTCGCGGAGGACCTCTCCCATTGCAACATCCTGCTGGGCATCAAGGAAGTGCCGGCGGATAAGCTCATCCCTCATAAAACATACCTCTTTTTCTCCCATACCAAAAAGCTCCAGCCGCAAAACCAGGGCATGTTCAAAACCATCCTGAACAAAGGCATCACGCTGATCGATTACGAATGCCTGGTGCATGCGGACGGACAACGCATCCTCGGCTTCGGTTTTTTCGCGGGCGTCGTGGGCGCGCACAACGGGCTGCTGGAATACGGCCGGCGCACCGGGCTGTTCGACTTCAAACGCGTGCACGAATGCCACGATTTCCAGGAGCTGATCACTCATTATTTCGGCGTAAAGCTGCCGCCCGTGAAGATCGTGGCAACCGGCTCCGGTCGCGTTACGGCGGGCATTCTTGAAGTGATGGGCCTGCTCGGCATCAAGTACATCCCGCCGGAAGAATTCCTCATCAGCAGCTACGAATACCCCGTGTACACCCAGCTCAAAGCCGGCGAACTGTACCTGCGGAGGAGCGATAAAACTTACAGCCGCGAAGACTTTCACGCGCACCCGGAGCTTTACGACTGCAAGTTCCTCCCCTACGTGACCTGCAGCGATGTGCTTATGAACGGCATCTACTGGGATAAAAAGATCGAGCCGCTGTTCACCTGGGAGGACCTCGCAAAAGACAACTTCCGCATCAAAGTGATCGCCGATATTACGGACGATCAGAACGGCTCCATCCCCTGCAACCTCGGCGACGCCACCATCGAAGCGCCCGTGTACGGCGTAGACCGCATCACGCGCGAGCGTACCGCGCCTTACGACGAACGCTCCGTGACCATGATGGCCGTCGGCAACCTGCCCAACGAACTGCCGCGCGACGCTTCGCAGTTTTTTGGCGACCACCTCATGAAATACATCTTCGACGATCTGCTTAAAGGCGATACGGAAATGATAGAAAAAGCCACCATCACGCGGGACGGGCGGCTTACCCAGCGCTACGCTTACATGGAAGCCTACGCCAACGGCGTTGTGAAAGAAAGCATTGGTTAGTTTATCCCCCGCTATGCATACCAACTGCAGCGGTTAGAGATACAGGTAATAATCCTTCAATAAGGCCGTAAACCCGGGCGTGTATTGTCTTTGGGCATCGTACACCGACATTTCGCGCGTATGCGTAACGCCGCCTTCGCCGAATATCCCGACCGAGCGGAAAAAGCCATGACCGGTGGTTTGCCGCACTTCCAGCAATTCCTGTAAAGTAAAACCGGCGGCTTCGGCCATCTCCCGGAAACGTTGAAATCCTGTATAGGGCAGCAATACGGAGAAACGTCCGTCCGGCGCCAGCAAGCGCCGGATAGCGGTCAGCAGGGTTTCGTAATCCAGCGTAGTGGTATGCATCGCCGTGTTCCTGCGGCTGTCGGGGCTTTTAAGATCGTTTTCGTAAAAGGGCGGGTTGGTGACGATGAATGCGTAAGGCGTTCCCGGCTGAAAATCCCGCACATCCGCATGGATGGCCCGGAGGCGGGATTGCCAGGGCGAGGCTTCGAAGTTGGCCGCCGCCTGCCGGAAAGCGGCCTCGTCCAGCTCCAGCGCGTCGATGGCCGCGGGGCTTTGCTGCGCGAGCATCAGGCTCAGCAGACCGGTGCCCGTGCCGATGTCGAGCACGCGGGGCGCATTTTTCACGAAACCTGCCGTAAACGCGCCCTGGATACACGCGTCCGTACACACTTTCATGGCGCTGCCCGCCTGCTGTACCGTAAACTGTTTGAACCGGAAATAACTGTTGCCCATAACGCCGGGATTAGATCGCGGAAAAAGCCGCCCGCGCGGTAGGCACGGCATCCAGCGGGCTGAATTCGCCCGCCAGGTATTTGTAATGCGCCGTGATCGCGATCATGGCCGCAGTGTCCGTACAATATTCGAATTTCGGGATGTACACGTTCCAGCCCTGCTCCACGCCGCAGGTTTCCAAAGCCTTGCGCAGACCGGAATTGGCGCTGACGCCGCCGGCGATGCAGATCTCTTTGATGCCGGTTTCCCTGGAAGCCTTTACCAGCTTGTTCATCAGGATCGTAATGATGCGGTGCTGGATGGATGCGCAGATGTCCGCCATGTTCGCCTCCGCGAAGTCGGGCTGTTTGGCCCTGTTTTCCTGCAGGAAATAGAGGATGGCCGTTTTGAGCCCGGAAAAGCTGAAATTCAGGCCGGGTATCTGCGGCTCGGGGAAACGGAACCGTTCGGGATTGCCTTCCTTTGCGTTTTTGTCCACCAAAGGCCCGCCGGGGTACGGCAGGCCGAGCAACTTGGCGCTTTTGTCAAACGCTTCGCCGGCCGCATCGTCCATGGTTTCGCCGATCACGGTCATTTTCAGCGGGCTTTCACACAGCACGATCTGCGTATGGCCGCCGGAAACGGTGAGGCAAAGACAGGGGAACTGCGGTTTCGGATCGTCGATAAAATTCGCCAGCACATGGGCCTGCATATGATGTACGCCGATCAGCGGGAGGTTCAGCGCAAGGGCCATCGATTTGGCAAAACAGCTGCCCACGAGCAGCGAGCCGATGAGGCCGGGGCTTTGCGTGAACGCGATGGCGTTGAGGTGCGCCAGCTCCATGCCCGCTTTCTTCAGGGCAAGATCCACTACAGGAACGATGTTCTCCTGGTGCGCGCGGGACGCCAGCTCGGGCACCACGCCGCCGTATTGCTGGTGTACGGCCTGGCTGGCGATGATATTGGACAATACCTTTCCGCCGGCGATCACGGCCGCGCTGGTATCGTCGCAGGAAGATTCGATGGCTAAAATGTTGACCGGCATAAGGCCGCAAAGTTAATCAATTGCTGCGTATCGCCACCACCGGATCGAGCCGGCTGGCCGAATAAGCGGGAATGAACCCGGCGATAACGCCTACTACCGCGGATATGGCAAAGCCCAGGAAAATGTTCCAGGGAGACATGGCGATCACAAAGCTGGGGAACATATTACCGGCTATCAGCGTCCCGAAAAATACGAACAGCAGTCCCAATCCCCCGCCGATCATGCAAAGCATCATGGATTCCATCAGGAATTCCAGCAGGATGATGCCGGGCCGCGCGCCGATGGCTTTTTTCAGCCCGATGATATTGGTGCGTTCCTTTACGGTCACGAACATGATGTTCGCAATACCAAAAGAGCCTACCAGCAAGGAAAAGAACGCGATCACACCGCCGCCGAGATTGATCGCGCCGAAGATGCTTTCCAGCTCCTTCTCCGCCGCGGTGATCTCGTTCAGCGCAAAATCGTTCTCCTCCGTGGGTTTCAGCCGGTGAATGGCCCTCACGGCGCCGATCAGGTCGTCTTTCATCTGCCCTACGGCGATGCCCGGCCGGGCCTTTATCATAAACCAGGGGTCCGCGTTGCGGCGTTCGTCAACGATGGTCCTGGCGAACATGTAAGGCAAAATGAAGGTATTGTCGTTGATGATGCCGCCCATCAGGCTTTCCCCTCTCCGCTTCAAAGCCCCTATCACGCGGGTGTTTCGCCCGCCGATGCGTACGATCTTCCCGATTGCCGCTTCCGGTACGAAAAAAAGTCCTTCCCAGATATCCGCCCCCAGCACTACTACGTTCATACCGTTGTTCAGCTCGGCAGGACTGAAATACCGTCCCGCCACCAGGTCCATCGGCTGCATCTTTTCGAGGTCGGCCGTAGTGGCCAGCATTTGCACGTTTTCCATGTAATCCGAGCCGAATTCCACGTTGCGGCCGCTGGTGACGAACATGAAAGCCACGGATTCGGCGGTTTTCACTTTTTCTTTGATGGGGCGCAGTTCGGAATATTGGGGTTTTGGCCGGTTCACATATCTCCACCAGTCGCCGCCCCCGTCCCAGGGCCATTTTTCGAGGAATATCACGTTGGTGCCCAGCGAGTTCAGGTCTTTCCTGATATTGGATTCCATACTGCCGGTAACCGTCAGCACGGCGATAATGCAAAAGATGCCTATGGTGATGCCCAACAGGGAGAGAAAAGTGCGGAGTTTGTTCACCCGCAGCTCCTGCAGGGCCATTTTGAAGCTGCTCCAGAGAATTTTGAGGGTCGATAGCATGATCCAAATTTAGCATATTATACGATGCGGCGGTTTGCATTATGACTAGTGGCAAAATCCCCGGTTTTCGGAGAAAAATGTACCTTTGCAGCCATTTAAAAAACCTGCCCGTGAGGGGGGATTGAAAAGACGAACAAGTAGAAATGAAACGGAGCGCCTCGCGGAGTTCCATTTCGCCTTTAAAAGACGAACAAGCAGAAATGAAATATATCAACGAGATCAACAAAAGGAAATCTTTCGCCATCATCGCCCACCCCGATGCCGGTAAAACCACCCTCACGGAGAAATTCCTCCTGTTCGGCGGCGCTATCCAGACGGCGGGCGCGGTGAAGTCCAACAAGATCAAAAAACACACCACTTCCGACTTTATGGAGATCGAACGGCAGCGCGGCATCTCCGTAGCCACCTCCGTTATGACCTTCGAATACCGCGACATCCTCGTGAACCTTCTCGACACCCCCGGTCACAAGGACTTTGCGGAAGACACCTACCGCACGCTCACGGCGGTGGACAGCGTGGTACTGGTGATCGACTGCGTGAAAGGCGTGGAAGAACAGACCAAAAAGCTCATGGAAGTGTGCCGCATGCGCGATACTCCCGTGAT
>CBINIO010000020.1:0-17914 GCA_966250725.1 uncultured Chitinophaga sp. | reverse complement strand
GACCGTCAGACATCTATGATTTCAGATATATCCTGCACTGTGTTTGGTTACTACCTGTTCTTTTTTTGTTCAACAACCCAGCAACAAATTTATCCAGGTATCGCGCTGATATTTTTTCAAGTTGTTTACAGTTTACGGCTCTTTTGCTTTTCTGGTTGCCTGGCTGATAGAAAATTTTTCTTTGCCCGTTAAAAAGTAGCTGTTTTTGGAGGAAAAATCGCTGATTCAAATTTAACGCGATTTTCAGGCTTTTTATTAGAGTTTTCTCTTTTTTGATACCAATACCTCGTACAAGCGGTGATCGTCAAAATTTGAGGTTGTTTTTATTTTGTTGAAAATCAGTTAATTATGTTTTTTAATAAAAAAGAGCATCCTCGATGCTCTTTTTTGGTGGAAATTATGTTTGTGACAAATCAACGGCCCATGTAGACCATTAAAATTTGAACGTCGCTTGGATTGACGCCGCTGATCCTGCTGGCTTGTCCTAAAGTTCTCGGTTTGATGCGTGTGAATTTCTGGCGTGCTTCGTTGGAAAGCGAAACAAGTTTTGAATAATCGAAAGTATCGGGAATGATAAGATCTTCGAGCAGGCTCATTTTCTGCACGAGCTCATTTTCCTTTTCGATGTACACATCGTACTTCACCTGGATCTCTACCTGTTCCAATATTTCGCGGCTGAAACCTTCCAATGCTTTTTCAAGTTTGGGCAGGTTGTTTTTCATGGACATGATATCCAGTCCGGGGCGGAGCAATATTTGGTGCGCCCGCTGTTTCTGGGTGAGAGGAGCCGAATTATTTTCCTGCAGCCAGGCGTTTGTTTCTTCCGGTTCGAGCGGCAGCTCCTTCAGGATATTCTTTACTTTTTCCACACCGGCCAGTTTCTGACGGGTTTTTTCCATTCTTTCTTCTGTAGCCAGACCGAGTTGGTAGCTTCTTTCTGTGAGCCGGAGGTCCGCATTGTCCTGCCGCAGCAATGTTCTAAATTCCGCGCGGGAGGTGAACATGCGGTAAGGTTCGTCTGTGCCTTTGTTGATCAGGTCGTCTATCAGTACCCCGATATATGCTTCGCTGCGTTTCAGTACCAGCGGTTCTTGTTCCTTAACTTTGAGATGCGCGTTGATGCCGGCCATCAAGCCCTGGCAGGCGGCTTCTTCATAACCGGTGGTGCCGTTGATCTGTCCTGCGAAAAACAGGTTGTTCACCTGTTTTGTTTCGAGGGAGAATTGCATCTGGGTGGGCGGGAAATAATCATATTCGATGGCATAACCCGGGCGGAACATTTTTACGTTCTCAAAACCGGGCACCATTTTTAACGCTTTCAGCTGAACGTCTTCAGGGAGGGAAGTGGAAAAACCGTTGACATAGATCTCCACGGTATCAAAACCTTCCGGCTCTACAAAAAGCTGGTGACGTTCGCGTTCGGCAAAGCGGTTGATCTTGTCTTCGATACTGGGACAATACCGCGGCCCGATTCCCTGGATTCGTCCCTGGAACATGGGCGATCTGTCAAAACCTGTGCGGAGGATGTCATGTACTTCCTGGGAAGTATAGGTGATCCAGCAGCTCCGTTGCTGATCAGGGCGTATCTTTTCTACGTTCATGTAAGAAAAGCCGATGATCTCTTCGTCGCCCTTCTGTTCTTCCATTTTGGAATAATCCAGCGACCGTCCGTCGATGCGGGGAGGGGTGCCGGTTTTGAGGCGGTCGCTTTCAAAGCCGAGGGAAACAAGCTGTTCGGTGATGCCGGTGGCAGCTTTTTCCGCTACCCGGCCGCCGCCGAATTGTTTATCCCCGATATGGATCACCCCGTTCAGGAAGGTGCCATTGGTCAGTACTACTGCTTTGGCGGAGATTTCATGGCCGAGCCCGGTGATCACACCCTGGCAGGCGCCGTTTTTTATGATGAGGCTTTTTACCATATCCTGGTAAAAGTCTACGTTTTGTGTGTTTTCAAGTGCTTCTCTCCATTTGGCGGCAAAGAGCATGCGGTCGTTTTGGGTGCGTGGGCTCCACATGGCGGGTCCTTTACTCCGGTTCAGCATGCGGAACTGGATCATGGACTGGTCAGTAACGATACCGGAGTATCCGCCGAGGGCATCTATTTCGCGAACGATCTGCCCTTTTGCGATGCCGCCCATTGCGGGGTTGCAGCTCATTTGGGCGATGGTTTGCATATTCATGGTAACCAGCAGCACTTTTGACCCCATATTCGCGGCAGCGGCAGCAGCTTCACAGCCGGCATGACCGGCGCCTACAACAATAACATCGTAAGAAGGGAACATACTTGAATTTTGAGAGTGCAAAGTTAAGGCAAAAGAATTGATGGAAGAGGATTAAAAGAGAGGGGTGGGGTGGAAGTTTTGGCGGTTTTCGGATAAAACGACCGAATCAACAACATGTTCCACGTGGAACATTCACCTTCTTCCAATCTCAAACAAAAAAAAGGATGTTCCACGTGGAACATCCCAAATATTCTAACCCAAAACAATCCCCTATCCTTGAAAATATAACTCCAAGTATTCGTCCTCTTTCTTCCGCATCAATTCTTCTTCCTTTTTGGTTTTATCCTTATAACCACACAAATGTAAAGCTCCGTGAAAAATAACCCTATGCAGTTCATAGTTCTCCGTCACTTCATACTTCTCCGCGTTTTCCTTCACCCGGTCGATGCTTATATAAATCTCTCCCTCTGTGATATCGGGGTTTTCGGATAATTCAAAAGTGACGATATCCGTATAAGTGTCGTGTTTTAGAAACTCTTCATTAATATGGAGCAGGTATTCGTCTGTACAGAATACATACTGCAGGGAGGAAAGTCCTTGTTCTTCTTTTTGAAAAAGCTCCTGTATGAATTGTTTTAATCTTGTCCGGTGTTTGAGGCCCACTTTAACTTCATGGGCGGAAAAATATACTGCCATAATGTAAAATTATAGTGAAAAATCGGTTCTGCGGTAGTCATTTTTTGCATATTGGCGGTTGTGCAATACCTTTGCGCTGTAATTGCTGGGGCCTTGGTCGCAGATCGGTTTTCACTCGCTCAACAAATATTTATGATTAAACTCTCGTCTCTAACAATCGGCAGAAGTGCGGTAATCCGGGAATTTGAAAAAAGCGACATTCATATAAAGCTCATGGAGATGGGATGTGTTCCAGGAGAGACTATCAAGGTAGAAAAGATCGCTCCTTTAGGAGATCCGATCTGCATTATAGTAGCAGGATACAATCTTTCTCTTCGCAAAACCGAAGCAGATCACATATGGGTTGAGGAGATCGCAGTGTGATCACTGGGAAATATTCTTTGAGAGGGCTGTTCGTTGGACAGCCCTTTTTTTTGGGAGTTGCGTGGAGCTGTTGTTTTTGTCCTGGGTTTATTGGTAGGCTGGGAGAGAAGCAATTACACTTGAGCCACGACCCGCCAAAGTATTAAAACCTTACCGACAGAAGAAGCTCTATCAGAGCATTGCGAATATATTTGGGCATACCGTTGGGTGTTAACATCTTCACCTTACCAATTGCTATCAAGGAACATAAGGATACATCGTTACCCGGAGCAAGCTATTTTATTTATTGGGCATGCCGTTGCGGTGTTAACACCTTCACCTTACCAATTGCTATCAAGGAACATAGGAATACATCATTACCCGAAGCATGCTATTTTATTTATTGCGCATACCGTTGCGGTGTTAACACCTTCACCTTACCAATTGCTATCAAGGAACATAGGAATACATTATTACCCGAAGCATGCTATTTCATTTAGCGGTCTTAATATCTTACCAACTACAAGAATCCGACATAAGAACATGGCGTTATTCTATTACTCTTCGAAGGTGTTAACACCTTATGAAAAATATACGCTGGCACCGATTGAAGATTCTGAAAGGTGTTAACACCTTCGGAATATCATCAGTGATAACAACAGTAATTATGCACAGAACCCCACTGAGGTGTTAACACCTTTCAGATGCCAGCAGTGATAATGCTTGACCCCTTTGGCGGCGGCGGTGTTATACCTTTCATATATCAGTAGTGATACTTCTAATTGCAAAGTACACACTTGTGCCGGTGGTGTTATACCTTTCAGAATATTAGTAGTGATACTCGTAAATGTGCCATTATACCCAGTCAGAACGATGTTAATAATTTTCAGAATATTACTGGTGATAATCACAATGCTTGGGTGAGCAGATATAGCCCAGGTCTTAATACCCTTCCAGAATGCCACTAGTGATGATCAGATGCGAGACACAATCAACTGCAGGTGTTAACACCTTTCCAAACACCCTGCATTGGCATTTACAAATTGCAAAATCCAATGTTGATCAAAGGTGTTAACACCTTTCAAACACCACTATTTTCAACAAACAGTTTAGAGAAAATTCCAGCAAAAGATCAACGCGTCTCACCAGCCATTTGCTCTTTCAAAAATTCCGAAAGGTGTTAACACCTTATCAAAAAGCAGTTTCAGGTATTAACACCTTACTTACATGCCGGCTTCATTTCTCATATGAAAAGATCGAAACGTTAACACCTCACTTTATTGATTTCATTCTTGATCCTGAACAATTCAAGGTGTTAACACCACATACTATTCATCCATCCCATACCTTTCCGAAATTATTCAAGGTGTTAACACCACATACTATTCATCCATCCTATACCTTTCCGAAATTATTCAAGGTGTTAACACCACATACTATTCATCCATCCTATACCTTTCCGAAATTATTCAAGGTGTTAACACCACATACTATTTCTCCCAAAATCATCCCAGGTGTTAACACCTCATCAATCCCATCTCCAAAAACACAAAACCCTTCTGAAAAACGGTCCCCAAAAAATCCCCTTTCCATATAAAACAAAACAAACAACAATATATATCTACAAGACAATCAATAAAAAAAAGCCATCCCCTCACAGAAATGGCTCTCAAAAACATCTTCAAAAAATCACAACCCCGCCTTCGCACTAATCTCCAGCATCCGGTCGATCGGCTTCTTCGACGCTATACGCAATTCCTCATCCATCGTAATCTCCGGCTCCTCATATTCCATACACAGATACAACTTCTCCAGCGTATTCAGCTTCATATGCGGACAATCATTACAAGCGCACGCATTATTCGGCGGCGCCGGTATGAACGTCTTCCCGGGATTCTCCTTCTGCATCTGGTGAAGAATCCCCGTTTCCGTTACCACGATATATTCCTGCGCGGAGTCACGCTGCGTATATTTCAGCAAACCGGTAGTAGAACCAATAAAATCCGCCACCGCCAGCACCGCCGCCTCGCATTCTGGATGCGCAATGATCTTCGCATTCGGATGTCTTACCTTCAGCTTCGTGATCTTCTCCAGGCTGAATATTTCATGCACCATGCAGGCGCCATTCCACAACACCATATCACGACCCGTTTTTTTGATCAGATAAGACCCAAGGTTGCGGTCGGGCGCAAAAATGATCGGCTGGTCCTTCGGAACGCTTTCGATGATCTTTTCCGCGTTGGAGCTCGTGCAAATGATATCGGACAGCGCCTTGATACCCGCGGAACAGTTGATATATGAGATCACGATATGATCAGGGTATTTTTCGCGGAACTTCGCGAAAAGCTCCGGCGGCGCACTGTCCGCCAAAGAACAGCCGGCCTTCAGGTCCGGCAGCAGCACCTTTTTCTGCGGACTGAGGATCTTCGCCGTTTCCGCCATAAAATGCACGCCGGCGAAAACAATCATATCGGCGTCCGTTTTTGCAGCCTGCTGGCTGAGCCCCAGGCTGTCGCCTATATAATCCGCCACGTCCTGTATATCCGGCTCCTGGTAATAATGCGCAAGGATGATCGCATTTTTTTCCTTTTTAAGCCGGTCGATCTCCGCGAACAGGTCCAGCTTCACGTCTACCTCCAAATCCAGGAAACCTTTTTTCTGCAAATTTTTTTTAGCTTCCGTTAACGCCGTAAACATAACTATAGATTTAACTTTCTTTTTAAAAAGAAGAAAAAGCCCACTACTATTAGGGCTGTGAATTTGGGGGAAACTCGTTTTTCCCTCCTGATACAAATGTAGTTGTTATTATTTTTTTCGCCGCTATCCACATCAAATTAACATCGCTTTTTCCCGTCACTGCTGAATTTCATGCCCTTTATCCACAGTGTGAACGGGTAAATATCTGAACAACTTTTCCGGCTGCTGCATATTAAGAAAATGTTAAAACATGCCGGTTATCCACTTTCAAAATCCGCCGACCCCTTCGCCGCAGAAAAACAAATTTAGTTATCCCTCTTTCCGATCGGTCGTTTTCCCACAAAAAACAACGTTAGCCCCATGGTTATTAACAGGTTTTGTGGAAAAAAGTACCCTTTTCGCTGAAACAGCAACACAACAAAAAATTTTCGTTTTTTACGCGGAACTATTCACAAAATGTTGTGGATTATACCGGTTATATGTTTATTTTGTGGATAACCGCAAGGAATTTTTTAAGCGACCCACGGCTGGAAATAACCCATAGGCGGGAGAATCAACCAATTTTATGTCACCAATACCTGTGTATCAAAAATGAAGAAAATGTGGAAAAGGTGTGAATGAAGCTAAAAAACCATCTCTCCCGGAACCGCTCAAACCCTTTGCTGTATTGCCTTTCGGGTCAAAAAAACCTATTTTGCAGTTCCAACTAATTTATTCTATTTTTGCTACCTCTAAAATTTAGACTATATAATATATGTCAGTTATTCAGAAAATCAGGGACAAATATGCCGTTACGATCATCGTAGTGATCTGCCTGGCTATTGTGAGCTTCTTGTTACAGGATGTTTTCTTCGGAAAAAGTTCCATGTCCCAGTCCAACGTCGTAGGTAAAGTGAATGGCGTTGAGCTGGACAACGGAGAGTACCAGCAGCGTATCGAAAATGCACAACGTGTAGCACAACAGAGCATGGGCGGCCTTTCGCTCGGCGACGCGGACATTCAACGCATCCGCGAGCAGGCATGGGACGGTTTTCTGCAGGAACAGATCATGAAAGGTCAATTTGAAGAGCTGGGCATCGAAGTAACCAAAGCCGAACTGATCGACGCGGTAAGAGGAAAAACGCCGCATCCCATCATGATGCGTTATTTCGTAAACCCGCAAACCGGCCAGTACGATCCTGAAATGGTAAACCGCGTAAGGGAAAACGCCCGCCAGGACCAGACCGGCCAGATGTCTGCACAGCTGGAAATGCTCGACCAGGAAATTTCCAACTACCAGGCCAGCAACAAATACATCACCCTCATCAACCAGGCGATCAACTATCCCAAATGGATGGCCGACATGCAGCAGGCGGACAATGCAAAAAATGCAAACATCAGCTATGTGCACGTTCCTTATGTAACTATTGCGGACAGCACTTTGAAAGTGACCGACGCCGAGCTTAATAAATATATACAGGACCACAGCGCCGAATTCCAGGTGGAAGAAAGCCGCAGGATAGAGTACCTTTCCTTTAATATAGTTCCCTCCGCTGCGGACACCGCTGCCGCGCTGGCCGACCTGGTGAAGCTGAAAGAAGAGCTGGACACCACGCCGGACCCCGCTTCATTTACCAAGCTGAATTCCGAACTCGGTTTTGACGATATTTTCCTTTCCCGCAACGCCATCCAGGTGCCGGAAAAAGATTCCATCGTGGACCTGCCGGTGGGCGCTATCTACGGCCCTTACCGCGACGGCAACGCGCTGGTGTTCGCAAAAATGCTCGCGCGCAGAACGCAGCCGGACACGCTGAAATTCTCGCACATCTTTATACCGCTGCAGCAATCTCCCAACAGTGATTCCATCGCTAAAAAAACGGCTGACAGCCTCGAAAGCGTGATCCGCGGCGGCGGCGACATGGCTGCGCTGGCAATGGCGTTCTCACAGGACCCGTACTCCAAGCAGAATGGCGGTGAATACGTTCTTTCCGGTCTTGCCCGCGTGCCCAACGAATTCGCGCCCGTGAAAGAAGCGGCTTACGCCGGTTCGGTCGGACAGGTGAAAGTGATCAAGCTACCGAACCTCGGTTACTCCGTGATGAAGATCAACGCGCACATCAATCCCGGCCCGGCGGTAAAAGTGGCTTACCTCGCAAAACGCGTGGACGCCAGCTCTGCCACCAGCAGCGAAGCGCTGGCGGCCGCGAATGAATTCGCTTCCAAAAACCGCGACAAAAAATCTTTTGATAAATCCATCCAGGAGCAGGGGCTGAACAAACGCCTGGCTAACAACATCCGCCCGATGGACTTCGTATTGCCCGGTCTTGGCAACGCCCGCGAAATCGTAAGCTGGGCTTATGAAGCGGACCCCGGAGATATCAGCCCGGTGTTCTCTCTCGAAGACCAGTTCGTAATCGCCGTGCTGACCGGCGCGCATGAAAAGGGCCTCGCACCGCTGGCGGACGTTCGCCCGCAGGTGGAAGCCGAAGTGAGGAAGATCAAAAAGGCCGAGCAGATCATGGCTAAAATGAACAACCCCGCTACGCTCGAAGCAGCCTCTTCCGCCACCAACCAGCCGATACTTACCGCTGAAGGCGTGAGCTTCGCGTCTCCCTTCGTGGCCGCCCTCGGTCCCGAACCGCGCATCGCCGGCGCCGCTTTCAACAAAGCATGGGGCACCGCGAAATCTTCCGCGCCCATCCAGGGTCTTAGCGGCGTGTACGTGATCAAAGTGAACGAGTATGTTGACGCAGAGCAGCCTGCTGCTTACGATTACGCCACCCAGCGCCAGGCGCAGGAGCGCGACACCCGCCAGATGGTGGACCAGCTACTGTTCCCGCTGATCCTGAAAAAGAAAAGCGATATCAAGGACGACCGCGCGAAATTTTTCCGCGGCAACTGATCTTTGGAAAAGATATAGTCTGAAAAAGCCGGGCGATCGCCCGGCTTTTTTGTTGGCGGCCGGCATGCTGGCCGGTCAGCGGCGGGGAGAACCTTTGTCTCCCCGCGTCACGGGCAGCTCATGTCCACGCCGTCGGCCACGGAAAGGCGCCCGTCTTCCTGCATGCGCGCCTGCTGGCCCGGGCTCAGCACCTGGCTTTGCCCGTTTTTCCCCGCCCGCACGGCATACTGCCTGCCCCAAACCCCGGAAATCCGTAAATTTGCAGTATGGAAGAGATCGTAAACAAAGTGGCGCAAAGCGCGCTTATCACTATAGACCTTGAAAATTATTACCCGCAGGGGGAAACGGTGACGTTCGACCTGAAAGACCATCTTTTCATGGAGCTGATCCTGAAAGAAAAAGATTTCCGCGCCGCGCTGCAAACGCTGGACTGGGAACAATACCGCGACAAGAACGTCGCCATCACCTGCACCGCGGACGCTATCATTCCGCTGTGGGCCTACATGCTCGTGGCCAGCTACCTCGAGCCCGTCGCGAAATTCTATGCTTTTGGCGACGCGGATTTTGTGCACAGGACTTTGTACATAAAAAATATCGCCGCGCTTGATCCCGAACAGTTCAGGGACCAGCGGATCGTGGTAAAAGGTTGCGGGGACAAGACCGTAAGCGAAACGGCTTATGTGGAGATCACCCGCATACTGCGGCCGGTAGCGAAAAGCATTATGTACGGAGAACCTTGCTCTACCGTACCGGTGTATAAAAAGAAATGATCAAAACCATCCCCGCTTCCGGAAAATAATGATCATGCTCACGAATATAACGAGCATCACGCCCAGCACCACGAAGTAACCGTACGGCGTGCGCAGCTCGGGCATGTGCTCGAAGTTCATGCCGTAAATACCGGTGATCACAGTGAGCGGCGCCATCAGCGTGGTTACCACGGCCAGCACTTTCATCACCTCGTTCAGCTTCTGGTTCATCTGCGCATGATATAGCTCCTGCAGGTTCATCACCATATCGCGGTAACTCTCCGCCATGTCCACCGCCTGCGCGATATGGTCGTACACATCCTTGAAATATTTTTCGGTGTTTGCCTCGAGCAGCGCATTGTCTGATTTCAGCAGGCCGCTGAGCAGCTCGCGCACGGGGAAAATCCCGCGTTTGAAAACGAGCATTTCCCTGCGCAGAAAATTGATGCGCGCCAGCGTTCGGTTGTTCGGCTGCCGCGGAATGATCTCTTCCAATAATTCGATCCGTTCGCCGAGGTTATCCATCACGATAAAATAATTATCGACGATCACGTCGAGCAGGGAATAAAAAAGATAATCGGCGCCGGAGGCGCGGAGCTTGGTGCCTCCGGTGCGGAGCCTGTCGCGGATGGGGTTGAACACGTCGCGGTCGGGATCGTCCTGGAAAGAGATGACAAGGTTTTTTCCCAGCACGAGGCTTACCTGTTCCTGGTTGACGGTGGAGCTTTCCGCCTGGAAAAACATCATGGGCAGCAGGCAGAAAAGATTGTCGCCGATCTCGTCCATTTTTGCGCGCTGGCCTTCGCTGAGGATATCTTCCATCAGCAGGAAATGTACCTGGAAATTTTTGCAGATGGCTTCCACTTCTTCGCGACGGATACCGTCCACGTTGATCCATTTGATGCAGTCGGACTCGCGGAACCTGAAACAGTCGGACACTTTTTCCATCACTTCTTCTTTCACCGTGCCGGCGGAATATTCAAAAACAGTGATGCGTACGTGATCTACGGGTTTCCGGGAAGTGGTGGCGGTTACCGGGTTAAAATTCATCAGCCGTTGCCTGCGTACCCTGAACGGATTGATCGCGTCGGGGATCGGCAGCAGTGGGTGTTTAGCCATACCGGTGTATTTTATGCTAAAATAAACTTTTCGGTGATGAAAAAAGACCAGCCGCCGAAGGGTGTGACACAACGGCGGCTGAGCAATGATAAGAAGCCGGTACCCTAATCCCCTTCTTCCAGTTCGAAGATCTCTTCCAGCGGCTTCCCGAATACCCGCGAAATTTTCAGGGCCAGAATGGTGGAAGGCACGTATTTATTGGATTCGATGGTATTGATGGTTTGCCGTGAAACGCCCGTCAGCCGCGCGAGCTCGTCCTGCGTCAGATTTTTGCGGGCACGCTCCACCTTAATGCTGTTTTTCATATGCGGCGGCTTTATTGCGGTACAGTAAAAAATTAAAACGGATAATGAAGATCAGCAGTATCGTGAACATGTTGTAGATCATCACCGACAAAAAATCCAGCCCGAAAAACGACAGCGCCGCGAGGATCAGCAGGATATAATTGACGATCACCGCCACCTGCAGGGATTCCAGCCGCAGCCGGCCAATGTATTCGTCCTCCGTTTTTTCCATGCTGAACGATACGAGCAGCAAACCGATCAGCAGCCCGATGAGCACAATGGTGCCGAGCAAAGGGAACCGGCCCTCCAGGCTGTCCGCATCATAAGGCAGGGAATATATTTCTCCGAGAATGTAAGAATAGACCGCGTACGTCAAAAACGGCACCGTGATCATCCAGCCGATCTTTTTGTACAGGTGTGGCAAAAGATATTTTGGTTTCATGGCTTATGTTTTTATAAAGGTAGGTTTATTTTACAAAATGTAAAATATATTTTACATCATGACATGTTTGCTTGACAAAAAAAGTCCCGCTGTATAGCGGGACTTCTCCTATAAAAAGCTGACGATCAGAATTTTGGCAGCTCGATTTCCGGGGCTTTTTCCAGCGGCGCCCTTTCGAAAATATCGCCGAGCCTGGCGTCTGCGGGCACAAAACCGGCGGTCCAGAGATAGAACATCCCGTTTTCGGAGCCGCCGCCAAAGTCGAGACGGTCTTTTGCGCGCGCGGTGGCATCGTTGGTGAAGCGGGCTTTCGTCAGCTCGGTCCATTCGCCTTTGCTGGATTTTACCCAATGGTTGCCGTAATAACCTTTGCGGTACTGCCAGCCGTTCTCAAAAGAAAAGTTTTCGAGGAAAGAATACAGGTGCCCCATGTATTTGCCGTCCTTCGGCGCGCGGAAGCTCGCGATCATTTTCCATTCCTTATGTTCGGGCACATAGAAGTAAGCGGTGTATTGCGTGGTGGTGCCCACGGGCACGGCGTGCATCAGGAAGCGGTAGGTTTCGCCGGCTTTCCAGTTGTACACCCAATGGCTATGGCCGCCGGTGCCTTCGCCGCCAAAGCCGTGCGCCACCACGCTGTCGCCTTTGCCCAGCAGGGTTACCTGGTCCTCGTACTTTACCTTCGCGCGGTCGTCAGGCTCCTTGCCTGAATCCCACACGGAAAAAATGATCCTTCGTTCGGTGGCGCTGTTCACCTGCATGCCGAAGTAGCCGCGGTGCCAGCCGCAGGACATGAAGTAAGTGCCGATCTTATCCTGTCCTTCCGGCACTTTGATCTCGCCGTAGAACCATTCCACTTCCGTGCCTTCCGGCGCGGTGTAGTTGAGATGCACGGAAGCCGAGCGGCGCCAGGGTTTGGGATTGAACTGTATATCCTTTGTAGCGGCGCCTTCCAGCGTCACGCCTTTTACGTCCGCATATACCTCGCCCTGTTTTTCCAGGCCTTTCAGCGAAATAGTGTAAAAGCCGGGATGTTTCAGTTTGGTCTTTAGTACGGGGATGCTGGCAAAGTCGCCGCCGGCGGGGATGTTCACGATCTTTTCCTCGCCGTTCACGCTTACGCGCACTTTGGCGGGGGCGTCGCTTTTGGCCTGCAGGGCTACTTTCAGCGGGCCGGTATTGGCTGCGTGGAAATAAAAATTGACGGCGTTGGCGCTGTCTTTCCAGTTAACGATGCCTTGCCTGCGCGAGATGTTCACGCCTTCCTGCTGTGGAACGGCATATGCCGTGAAACCGGGCAGCACCACGCCGGAAGAAGCGGCAGGGGATTGCGCCCGCAGGGTATGGCCTGTTGCCAGCGCCGCCAGCAGCAGGAAAGAGTAGCTTATCTTATTCATGTTTACAAATAAAGGAGACAGCCGCCGCAGATGCAAGCGGGGGAAGTAAAAAGTGACAAATTTGAGACGGGGTTATTCAGCTTTGGGATATGCAGGGGAACTTTCTCACTGCGGGAGAATATGCAGGGGAACATTCCGGGGCAGACGATACGCAGCCACGGCTACGGCGTAAGAATATTACAATTGCACCAATGCACATAGATCAGCGAAAAATTCTTCACCAGCCGCGCGATCTCGCGGTCGGCGAGCCCCGTGGCGGTATGTATGCCGAGCGACTTCACCACGCCGTTTTCCTCCAGGCCATAAAAATAGCCTGTGGGCGTATTCAGCGCAAACCCGTGCCTGACAAAGCCCGGCCGGTCGTCCAGCGCGATGCTGCCGAGCGTGTGGGTTTTGAGAAGCGATTTCAATTCGAATAAAGGAATGAAAAGTTCCGGTGCGCCAATATGGCGACGGATATGAAGACGATGAAACGAACGTACGCCGTCGGCAAATTCGCGGCTGTGATTGATCCATACTTCTTTGATCTCATCCACCTCCTCGCCAACTGTACACAGTTTGCTGATGTTGATAAATTCTGCCTGCCGCCATTCGTTGCCGGACAGGGAAAGGGTAAAATCCGGGTAAGCGGGCAAGTTGGTCATTGGAGGACGTTCATCGGAAACTGAGGGAAGATAAAACCAGTTTTCCATGGGTAGAACACATCACTTTACCCGAATATATGACGAAAAATTGGCAAAAGAAAGGGGCGGCGGGAATTTTACCGTTTCTTTTTATAGCGGAGCTTTACGTTGGCTACGCCGGCCTGCACCATGCCCAGCCTGCGCGCCGCTTTTTTGGACAGGTCGATGATGCGCCCGGCCACGAAAGGCCCGCGGTCGTTGATGCGTACCCTAATCGTTCTGCCGTTGTCGAGATTGGTCACTTTTACTTTGGTGCCGAAAGGAAGGGTTTTATGCGCGGCCGTCATCCGGCCCTGCCTGAACTTTTCGCCGCTGGCGGTTTTGCGGCCCTGGAACTTGTCCGCGTAATAGGACGCTTTGCCGCTTTGCGTTATTTTTCGCGCGCACGAAGTGGCGGCGAGCATGATCACCGCTAAAATTGGCAGCAGGTTTTTTACTGGTATCATAGCCTGTTTATAACTTCATTTGCATCACCGCATCATTCATAAAATAGCCGTTCCCGATATCGATATCTTCTTCCCTCACTTTTGCAAAACCGTAACGTTCGTAAAAACCGACGGCGTTATTCTCGCGGTTCACGTTCAGCGAAAGATATTCCATCCCCGCTTTCCTTGCAATGGCCGCCACTTCATCGAGCAGCGCCCGGCCGATATTTTTTCCCTGCATCTGCGGCAGCACATAGATCTTATGCAACTTTGATACCGGTTTGCCCTGGTAATTCAATTCGTAAGAAGCATACCCGCCAAACCCGCCGTCAGCCTGCGCCAGCAGGAACACATGTCCTTTGTTCCTTACCTGGTCCAGCAGCGACGCGTCGCTGTACATCATCTCCATCATATAATCGAGCTGCGCTTTGGAAAGGATGTGCCCGAACGTAACGGGCCAGGTAACCTGCGCGATGCCGCGCACGATGGGCAATTGTTCCGGTGTAGCAATGGAGATCGTCAGCATATGTTTCAGATAAAGTTCGCGATTTGCAATTTACGCGATATCAACAATAGAACGGCTTTTTTGTTATGTTTACAAAAAAACGCATGCGCCCTCTATTGTTGGTTTTCCTCTGCTGCATTTATATTCCCCTCCGCGCGCAGCACCTGGAACCCGGCTTTGATCCCAAAGAATATTACGAACTGATGAGCCTGCCCGAACGGGGCGACAGCTCGGCTTTTGAAAAAGACCATCCCGAAAATTTTTCGCTGGTATACGTTTCCCCCGAAGTAGGCTTCTTCAACCAGTTCGTGATCTGGAAGAGGAACGACGGCGTGGGCGTGATCCGCATCCGCGGCACCATTCCGAAAGATGTAAGCTGGCTGGCGAATTTTTACGCCGCCATGATCCCCGCCGCAGGCACGCTGCAGCTCAACGATTCCACGCGCTGGGATTACCGCCTCGCGGGCAACGACAGCACCGCGTACGTGCACGTGGGGTGGACGGTGGCGCTGGGTTTTATGGCGCCCGGCATCGTAAAACAGGTAAAGGCATTATACGCGCAGGGCGTGAAAGAGTTTATCATCACCGGGCACAGCCAGGGCGGCGCCATCGCTTTTCTCACGCGCTCATACCTGCAATATTTGCCGGGCATGCCAAAAGACATTCAATACAAAAACTATTGCAGCGCCGCGCCAAAACCCGGCAACCTGTATTATGCGTACGATTTTGAAAGCATCACCGCGGGCGGCTGGGCGCTGCGTGTGGTGAACAGCGAAGACTGGGTGCCGGAAACGCCGCTTTCCTTACAAGCCAAAAATGATTTTAACAAGATCAATCCGTTCCTGAATGTGGACAAGCAGATCAAAGAACAGAAACTGATCGTGCGCTGGTACGCGCGCAGCGTGTACAACAAAATGCAGCGCACCACGAACCGCTCTGTGCGCAGGTTTCAGAAATATTTGGGAAGGTTCATGTATAAGATCTCACACCGGCATTTGAAAGAATTGCGGCAGCCGGCCTATGTTTTCAGCAACAACTACATGACCTGCGGCACGCCGGTGGTGTTGCTGGCGGATGCGGACTATAACAAACATTTTCCTTTCGACGGCAGGAACGTGTTTATACACCATATGCCGAAAGCGTATCTATTCCTGCTGAAGAAGTATTATAAATTCTAGCTGTATTCGCCCGTTCGGGAGTTGAGCAGGGCCAAAGAAAATATTACCGGCTTTTAGCGGCTCACCTGGCTGAAGATGCCGGGATAGTCCGTCACCAGCCCGTTTTCGTCCACCGTGATCTCCGCTTTGAAATCTTTCACCACGCCTTCGTAGAGATATTTATTTTCCGAAAGCCGCGTGTACCATTGCGTAACGGGTTTGATGGTGTTGTCGAACACGTTGATGTAAAGCACCTGCAATTCCCGCCGGTCGTTCAGCGGCAGGTTGAGGCGGCGGATGGGAAGGGTGTTGGTGAAAGGGGTGAGGGAAATGTCGATGTCCGTGCATTCGTACCACTCGGGGCGTACGTGCCCGCTTTGGGTCCATTTGCCGTCAGGGTCGCGCTGGATGGAGATCCAGGAGCAGTCGCCGGAGCGTTCCACCGCCATTTCGAGCGCGGTAAGCGTCCAGTTGCGGTCGGTAATGATATCGTATGTAACGGAAAAAGGGGTGTCGTCGCCAAAACCTACAATGGAGCCGTCGATCCGTATATCCGTTTCCGTGATCTCCAGGTTGCAGTATTCCATCATCTGGTAATGATGCCCTTTCCAGACAATCTGTTTTTTCATTGTACGCTATTAAAGGTATCGCCCTGGCGGATGTCGCCGGTTTCAAAACCTTTCTTGAACCAGTACATCCTTTGGGCGGAAGTTCCGTGTGTGAATGCGTCGGGCACCACGTACCCGCGCGATTGCTTTTGCAAACGGTCGTCGCCGATGGCGTTGGCCGCGTTCAGCGCTTCTTCTATATCGCCCGGCTCAATTACGTTCTGCAGCTTTTGCGTATGATGCGCCCATACGCCGGCGAGAAAGTCAGCCTGCAGCTCCAGCTTCACGGAGAGTTTGTTGTATTCCGTTTCGCTGAGGCGGCCGCGTTCGGCCTGCACTTTTTCAGAAATGCCGAGCAGGTTCTGCACATGATGGCCTACTTCATGCGCCACTACGTACGCCATGGCGAAGTCGCCCGTGGCGTTGAGGTTTTGCAGCTCGTCGTAAAAAGAAAGATCGATATACACCTGGTGGTCGGCCGGACAATAGAACGGGCCCGATGCGGAAGAAGCGTTGCCGCAGGCGGATTGCACCATGCCGGAAAACAGCACCAGCGTGGGCTCTTCGTATTGCCGGTTCAGCTGCGCGAATTCCTTGTTCCAAACATCTTCGGTTTCGGCAAGCACCACGCGCACCAAAGAATCGGCTTCCGCTTCGGCCGCCATTTGCTCGGGCGACAATTGCCGCTGCGGGCCCGCCTGCTGCTGCAGGTCTATCACCTGCGATGGATCGCCGCCGAGAAAATAAATGACGATCGCGATCACGATGGCGCCGATGCCACCGCCCGCTACGAGGCCCCCGCGCGATGATCCGCGACGGTCTTCAACATTACCGCTCTGGCGGCGTCCTTGCCAACGCATAGAGTTTCAATTTGATTAGGTGTATAAATTTAACAAATAAAAACTATACCGGATTCATAAGAAACGACGGCGGGCAAAAAACAAAAGGCCGGGTAAAAACCCGGCCCGGCTGAAGGTTACAACAAAATCTAAACCTGCTTATGAGAAGACTTAAAAATCGAATTACAATGACAAGAACGTTAATGAATGGTCCTTGCTTTCCAATTGAGAGCTGCCCATCAGGAACTCATCCACCTTTCTCGCGCATTCGCGCCCCTCGCTGATCGCCCATACCACCAGGGATTGCCCGCGGCGCATATCGCCGGCTGCAAACACCTTCGGGATGGAGGTTTGATAAGCTTTTTCCGTCGCTTTCACATTGCCGCGGTCGTCCGTTTCAACGCCGAGGTCTTCCAGCAGCCCTTTATATTGCGGGTGTAAGAAACCCATTGCCAGGAAAGCCAGTTCGCAGGGAACTTCTCTTTCCGAGCCCGGTACTTCGGTAAATCTTGCGGGCGCGCCGTTTTCGCCGAGCGTCCATTGCAGGTCCACCAGCAGCAAACCTTTCAGGTTGCCTTTGCCGTCGCCCACGAAAGCTTTTGTAGCGATGGCCCATTTGCGGTCCGCGCCTTCCTCGTGGGAAGAAGAGGTTTTCAGCACCATCGGGTAAGTGGGCCAGGGCATGAACGGCGTTCTTTCGCCCGGGGGCTTCGGCAGCAATTCCAGCTGCGTAACGCTCGCCGCGCCATGGCGGTTGGAGGTGCCCACACAGTCGGAACCGGTATCGCCGCCGCCGATCACCACTACGTTCTTTCCTTTGGCAAGAATGTCCTCGCCGTCCACTTTTATTTTACTTACTCTTTTATTC